>URAA01000026.1 GCA_900545785.1 uncultured Dialister sp.
CAGCATTTCTTTTATTTACATTATATTTTTCAAGAGCGGTCAAAATCATTCCCGGTTTAGGTTTCCTGCAATCACAATCAACATCATATTGAGAAACTGCGGCACCCTTAAGATGAGGACAATAAAAGAACTCCGTAATATGTCCTCCCCATTTCTCAAATTCATTTTCCATTAAAATATGAACTTTTTTTACATCTTTTTCTTCATAATAACCGCGGGCAACTCCGCTTTGATTGGTAACCACAAATAGTAAATATCCCGCTTTAGTCAGTCGTGCTACCGCTTCTCTGGCTCCGGTTATCCATTCTATTTTATCAAAAAGATATAAATAACCGATATCTTTATTTAGAACCCCGTCTCTATCAAAAAAAACCGCTTTGTTAAAAGACATGTTATTTATTCCAGTCAAGATCGTCAATCATTTGACATATAATGTGAGCGCACAATAAATGAATCTCTTGAATTCGTGCCGTTACATCAGAAGGAATAATCAAGGACAAATCACATAATTTTGCAATTTCTCCGCCATCCCGCCCCGTGGATGCAATAGTTGTCATTCCCTTTCTTTTTGCTTGTAAAACGGCTTTATTTACATTTTTACTGTTTCCGCTTGTTGAAATGGCCCAAAGGGTATCCCCTGCCATTCCCAACCCTTCAATTTGTCTTGAAAAGATATCATTGTAGCTGTAGTCGTTAGCAACAGATGTAAGTATAGATGTATCGGTAGTCAATGCTATAGCGGGTAATGCAATTCTTTCATTGTGAAAACGACCTATAAATTCCGCTGCAATATGTTGTGCATCCGCCGCACTTCCGCCGTTTCCGCAAATGAGAATCTTATGTCCGTTTATTAAAGATTTTTTACAAACTTCTGCCATTTTTTCTATAACGGGAAATAAACTCCTTGTTTGTTCCAAAACTTTTTCATGTTCATCAAAACATTTTTGTATTGTTTCAATTTTCATTATCATCTTCCTTACCGGCTTCCCCGTTTTTTCCGGATTTCATCAATGTTTCCAGTTCACTCATAAAACTGCTCAAATCTTTAAATTCCCGATAAACTGATGCAAAACGAACATAGGCAACCTGATCCAGTTTGCGTAATTCTTCCATAATCAGATTTCCTATTATTTCGGTGGGAACTTCCTGTTTCAATTCGTTTCTGACTGTCCGCTCGACAGTATTAACGATTTCTTCAATTTGTTCAGTTGAAATATTCCGTTTTTCGCAAGCACGTACCAAACCGCTTCTCATTTTATTTCGATCAAACATCTCTCTTAATCCGTTTTTCTTAATGACTCTTAACGGAGCTTGTTCAATCGTTTCATAGGTGGTAAAACGACGGTTACAAGAAAGACATTGACGTCTTCTGCGAATGGATGCACCATCATCGGTATCACGAGAATCGGTTACTTTCGTGTCGGAACTGTTACAAAAAGGACATCTCATCATATTCTCCTATCCCATATAAGAAGAAAGGCTACACTGCATTTGCGGTGTAGCCCTGTACATATCATTTATTTCTTAGAAACTCAGGGACCGCAATACTGTTTGAATGCATGCTGCCTCTAAATGTGCCCGCTCCCGCATTGGAAGGTTTTTTTCTGTCTTCAAATCCGGTAGCGATAACCGTAATCTTTACGGTATCATCATCTAAAGCGGGATCCACTGAAGTACCCCAAATAATATTTGCATCGGGATCAGCAGCTTCTGTAATAATTTGGGAAGCTTCATTAATTTCGAAAAGACCTAAATCCTCATTCCCCGTGATATTGATGATAATTCCCTTAGCTCCGTCAATACTCCGTTCCAGAAGAGGACTGTTGATTGCCATTGTAGCTGCATCACTGGCACGATTATCACCGGTACCGATTCCGATTCCCATAAGAGCTTCGCCTTGATCACTCATAATGGTTCTTACATCGGCAAAATCAAGATTGATGATTCCGGGTACCGTGATCAAATCGGAAATCCCTTGAATGCCCTGCCGTAAAACATCATCAGCTGTTTTAAAAGCATCTTTAATAGATGTCTTCTTATCAATAATTCCCATTAATTTGTCATTGGGGACTACCAAAATGGCATCTACATTATTTTTTAATTTTTCAATGCCGTCCAAAGCATTCTTCATACGGACTTTACCTTCAAAAGTAAACGGTTTGGTCACAACGGCAATAGTCAAAGCTCCCAATTCTCTGGCACATTGTGCTGCTACGGGAGCTGCACCCGTACCTGTTCCTCCGCCCATGCCGGCAGTAACAAATACCATATCGGCACCGGCAAGTGCTTTGGATAAATCTTCACGAGATTCTTCTGCCGCCTGTTCGCCTACCGTAGGTTTTGCTCCTGCCCCCAAGCCTCTGGTCAGTTTTTCGCCGATTTGTATTTTGACTTCCGCATTAGATTTATTTAATACTTGGAGTTCCGTATTTACGGAAATAAATTCAACCCCTTTGACTGATTGTTCAATCATACGGTTAACTGCATTATTTCCGCCACCGCCAACACCAATAACCTTAATTTTTGCGATTTCAGAATCTTCCATCTTTCGCTCCTCCTTTAAATATTTCAAATGTTTTCGTCATTACTTTTTTATTTCTTATTTAGAGCATCATATCTTATATTCTACAATACTTTTTACTGTTTAGCTACAGAGATACCGCATCATAAAAAAATTATTTTTTAAGCTTAATGAACGGATTTGCCATATTGGCATCCAGATATTCAACAGAAAGTCCTCTGGCTTCTACATCATTGACCATATTTTCAGCTAAAGTTGCCTGTTTTCCCAAGTCACCGGCCGCACCCAGCCGTACAGAGATTCCGTTTCTTGTATAAGCCATTAAATTCTTTTGATTTCCTATATTGATCTCAGAAAATTCTTTTGCTCCTTTTTCCGATAAATGATTAATGAATTCAAGAGCATTAAGGACGTCCGGTTCTTCAATTTTATCTCCCAAAAGAATATTATCAAGTTTTTTACCTGTAATCATCGGATAATCTCCGTCGGTCAGTGCTGATTCGGTTCGAATGACAATCCCTCTTTTATCAATTACGGCATATCCGTACTCAGTCTGAATGATCGCAGTAGGTTTTCTTTCAATAATATTGATCACAATAGTTGCGGGAAATTTTCGTTCTATATTGACTTCCTCAATTCTCAAATCATTTTCTAAGCGTTTGGTCACATCGGAAGCACTGATTTGGAGAGTATTTATCGGTTCATCAATATTCCCTTCAAACAAAACATTCTCCATGGTTACATTTTTAGCCCCTCGCAATTCGATGTGCCCGAAGGGAATCGGTAAAAACAGGAGGATCAAAAAGGCAGATAAGATAAGTACAGCAGCTGCCAGCAAATATAATCTGATTTTTCCCGGAATCAAAAAAATATGTTTTGAGAGAAAAAATAATTTCTCGTTTCCTCTATTATTTTCAGTCAGATTATCAGACTCCGATGTCGATTCCGAATCTACTCTTATTTTTCTGGCCGGTTGAGAATCTGACTTTTGTTTACGAAATGTATCTTCTTCCCTCTGGAAATCTTTAAAACTTTTGAAATCATTCATTGTACTTACCAACTACACTTTATTTATATCAGCTTTCAACAGAAGCATCTCACAAAGTTCCGGGAAACTGATTCCCGCAGCAGCAGCCGCCTTGGGTACCAGGCTGGTAGCCGTCATTCCGGGAATGGAATTTGCTTCTAAAAGGAAAGGGACTCCTTTTTTGTCTGTTCGGAAATCAAAACGAACGACACCGCAGCATTCTGCCGTTTTATATCCTATTACTGCCAAACGGCTCATTTCATCAGCTAATTCTTTCGAAATCGGCGCAGGTACCAAATAATCCGTAGCACCCTTTGTATATTTGGAATGAAAATCATATTGTCCGGAATGAGGACAAATTTTGATGACCGGAAGAGCTCTTCCTTCCAAAACGGAAACAGTAAATTCTTCTCCGTCTAAAAAAGATTCTGCCAATAGACGGGGTTCTACATCAAATGCACGTTTTAAGGCATCTTGAAGATCCTCTTCTGTCTTGACAATTTCAATTCCTATAGTAGAGCCTTCACAAGCCGGTTTCAGAACAACAGGAAATGTAAAGTGTCTTTTAATCAGATCTGCGACAAAAGGAATTCCGTCCTTCAGATAGCAAGGCAGTGAAAACGCCATATTAATCCCTGCAGATTTAAATAAACGACTGCTAAAAATTTTATCCATTGTAATTGCGCTTGATGATACACCGGAACCGGTGTAAGGGATTTTTTCCAGTTCAAGCAAGCTTTGAATGGTTCCGTCTTCCCCATATTTACCATGGAGTGCAATAAAAACAGCTTTTGCTCTTATTTTTCTGATCTGCCGTATCACTGATTCCGGTTTATATTCCACCGTTACTGCTTTATAACCTAACGATGATAAGGCTTCTGCAACAGCATTTCCTGTTAATCTTGAAATTTCTGCCTCATGAGAAAGTCCTCCCATAAGCACAGCTACTGTTTCATTTTTGTGAATCATTCGTTAAACCTTCCTTTTTAATGTAATCAGAGAGTTTTTCACCGACGCGATAAATGTTTCCGGCTCCCATGGTGATAATCAGATCTCCGCTTTTTACAAAAGAATAAAGAATGTCAGGCAGTTCTTCCATTTGTTTTACATAGTAAACTTCTTTGTCGGGATTTTGTTCCTTTACCAGTGACGGAATCAGTTCTCCGTCAATGCCTTCAATGGGTTTTTCACTTGCTCCGTAAATATCTGTAAAAAATAATACATCCGCATCGGTAAAAGCCACGGCAAATTCATCTTTTAGCAAACGGGTACGGGAATATCGATGTGGTTGAAACACGCAGATTACCCGATGGGTGCCCGATTCTTTTGCCGCTTTAAGTGTCGCTGCTATTTCTGTAGGATGATGAGCATAGTCATCCACTATCCAGACATGATGAGCTTTCATCTTGGTTTGAAACCGACGATGAACTCCGGTAAATTCTTCCAGCGCTTTTGCAATTACGGGAAAAGGAATCCCGCAGTATAATCCTGCAACAACTGCTCCCAAGGCATCCCTGATATTATGCGTTCCCGGAATTTGTAAAGAAACGGTTCCCAATAATTCTGATTTATGATATACATCAAAAAGCATATGTTGATCTTTATAACGTTTATTGATAGCACGATACTCTGCATCTTCGTTAAGTCCGAAGGTAATCACCTTTTTCTTTACTTCAGGTAAAATAATACGAACACCTTGGCTGTCGGTACAAAGCAAGGCAACACCATCTTCATAGGCGATATGATTTATAAATTCTATAAAAGCTCTTTGTATATTTTCAACTGTCCCGTAAAAATCCAGATGATCATCTTCAATATTTGTTACTATCGACAGGAAAGGGTGAAATTTCAGAAATGAACTGTCGCTCTCATCTGCTTCGGCAATGACATAGTCTCCCTTCCCGAGACGGGAATTTCCTTGCAGGTAATCGGCAGCCGCCCCTAAAACAATGGTGGGATCCAATTGAGCTGAATAAAAAATCTGGCCTATCATGGATGAAGTTGTAGATTTACCGTGCGCTCCTGCAACAGCGATTCCCTTTCCCCATTCAAATATGGCAGCTAACACATCAGATCGATGAAATATGGGAATCCCCTGTTTTCTTGCTTCTTCAATTTCAGGATTATCCGTATTAATGGCGGTTGACACGATAATGACATCGGCATTTTTTATATTTTCTTTTTTATGCCCTATATAAATATCCGCCCCTTGTTTTCTGAATTCGGATATGGCAGGTGAGTCTGCTATATCCGAACCGGACACTTTTATTCCTTTATTGATTAAAATTCTCGCAAGAGCACGCATTCCCATTCCGCCGATACCGATAAAATGGAATGCATGATATTTTGTTAAATCCATCATTTCTTTCCCCGTTCTGCAAGTTCAAGCGCTAAATGAGCAATATCTGCTCCGGCATTAATCTTTTTCAATTTTTTTGTTGATTCGGACATATTTTCCAAAGTTTCATAATTATTACATAATTCGGAAATATCCTGTATCAATTCTTTGTCGGTCATATATTTGTCTATGATCATCTTAGAAGCACCGGCTGCCACAAAGACTCGTGCATTAAAAGTCTGATGATCTTCCGATGCATAAGGATATGGAATCAGAATGGAGGGAAGCTCTTTGGCTGCCAGTTCGGCAAGACTGATTGCTCCGGCACGGCAAACAATTAAATCTGCGGCAGCCAATGCGGATGGCATGTCATACTCATACTTGATAATGTGACTTCCTTTTCCATACCGTCCGTCTTTTACTTCGCCAAGACTTTTAACAATTTCGTCATAGGCCAAGGTTCCGGTAACATGATGTATATATATGCCGGATTTATCTTTAAAATATTTATGAACCCCAAGCATTGCCTGATTAATGGTCTTTGCTCCGCGGCTACCTCCTGTAACCAAAACCATAAAAGAGTCCTCAGGAATTTTTAACTTTTTTCTTGATTCTGCCCGTTGTGTCTTAACAATATCAGACCGAATGGGATTCCCTGTATAAACACATTTTTCCGGATAAGGAAATCTGGAAATTGCCTCGGCATATCCCAGTGCCACTTTATCCACAAAACGTCCCAAAATTCTATTGGTTATTCCCGGAACTACATTTTGCTCTTGAATCAAGGTGGGAATATGCGACAATACTGCTGCCATCAAAATAGGACCGCATACATATCCGCCGGTACCGATCACAACATCGGGATTAAATTGCCGAAGGAGTTTTTTTGCTTTAAATACACTTCCTACCGTTTTTAGTAAAACTTTTACATTATTGAAAGTGAGTCGTCTTGCTAATCCTGATGCGGGAATTCCTATAAAGCGATATCCTTCTTTCGGAACAATCTCTGCTTCCATTCCATTGGGAGTCCCTACAAAGAGAATTTCCACATCTTCTATTTTACTGATTTCTCGGGCTATGGTAATGGCCGGGTATATATGTCCGCCGGTACCTCCGCCGGATAGAATAATTCGCTTCATATAAACTCCAAAACTATATTAATTCATTAACTATTTTTTTAAAATGATTACCCCGTTCTTCAAATGAAGAATACATATCGAAACTGGAGCACGCCGGCGAAAGCAAAACAATGTCCCCCTCTTCAGATAAACGTCTCCCCGTTTCCACGGCTTCCTGCATATCAGATACTCGAATGATGGAAGATATATTTGCTTTTTTTGCGGCAGTTTCAAACCTGGAAGCAGCTGCCCCCAATAAAATCAGATGTTTCACATTTTTTTTAACTGATTCCATAAATGTTTCCAACGGAGTTCCTTTATCATGTCCTCCGGCAATCAATATAACAGGCTGATTAAAAGCTTCCATCCCTTTTACCGCTGCATCTATATTAGTTGCCTTCGAATCATTATAATAAGATACTCCTTTGAAGGTTCTTACAAATTCTATACGATGCGGCAATCCTTTAAAAGAAATCATCGCATCTCGGATGCATTCTACCGGGACTCCACCCTCATAAGCCAAAAATGCGGCTGCCAGAATATCTTCATAGTTTTGTTTTCCTTTTAATTTTAATTCTTGTGTCTTGGCAAGGAAAATTTTATTTCCATGTCTCCTGATAATCAAATCATCTTGTTCCATACAAGCACCTTCTGAAACGACATGTTCCGTGCTCAAGAGACATATTTCCGTATGTGCTTTTTTTGTCAGTTCAGGAGTATAAGGATCTTCCGCATTGAGGAGAATGCTGTTTCCTTTTCCCATATTTTCAAAAATTCTTGCTTTTGCCGCCACATAATTTTCCATAGTGTGATGACGTTCCATATGATCCGGCGTAATGTTTAAAATAACTGCCGATTTCGGGCAAAAACTGTCAATAAACTCCAGTTGGAAACTGGAAACTTCTGCAGCAATAAGACCGTTTTCAGGTACGAGTTCCGCTTCTCTGCTTAATGAAACTCCTATATTTCCAGCTACTGCAAACGGTTTTTTTGACCTGCTTATCATGTTTCCCAGAAGCGTTGTTGTTGTTGTTTTCCCATTTGTTCCCGTTACTGCCAAAATGGGAGCTTTTGTCAGATGGTAAGCAAGCTCTACTTCACTGATAACAGCAATATTTTCATTTAAAGCCGATGCAACGATGGGATTCTCTACCGGAACGGCAGGTGATACAACCACCGTGTCAATTCCTTTCAGTAATACCTCCGCCTGTGCTCCAAATTTAAATACGGCTCCCATAGATATTAAATCTTCTTTTTCTTTTATATCTTTAATATTATCATGTAAATCAGAAATCAAAACATGATACCCCTGCCTGAGAAGTGCATATGCCGCACCCAGACCGCTGATTCCGGCCCCTACAATCAACACATTTTTCATCATCATCGCCTCTGGTATATCGATTATATAATAATTTATGCTCCCTATTATAAAATATAAGTCTATTGTCGGAAATAGAGAATTAAAGTAATGCAGGCAATTATAAACTCAAAGATCCAAAAAGACCATACTACTTTGACTTCACTCCAACCGGACAATTCAAAATGATGGTGCAACGGACTCATTTTAAAAATGCGTTTTCCCGTCAGTCTGAAAGATGTCACTTGGATGATAACCGAAAGTGCTTCCAATACAAAAATAATACCGATAAAAATCAGCAGCAATTCTGTCCCGGTTATTACTGAAATACCTGCAACGGCTCCGCCCAAAGCTAATGAACCGGTGTCTCCCATAAAAATTTTTGCCGGATGATAATTAAAAAATAAAAATCCGATGCATGAACCGACCAATACGGCAATAAAATAACCTATGTCATGGAATCCGTTAAGATAGCAGTATACTCCGTATGCCGAAAAAGCAATGATGCAGCAACCTGCAGCCAGTCCATCCAGACCGTCAGTTAAATTAACTGCATTTGATGCCCCCACCACCACGAGAATAACAAAAAGATAATAAAACCAGCCGATGGTCAGTTCTGTATTCATAAAAGGAACGGAGATTGAATAAGGCAGATGAAGAGTTTCTACACAGCCCCAGCAGAAAAGTATCGCCAAGATAAGCTGCCCCAATATTTTCTGTTTTGCCGTAAGTCCCAAATTCCGCTTTTTTTCAGCTTTAATGAAATCATCTGAAAATCCGAGAATTCCATGTCCTATTGTCAGAAAAAGAAGCCATAACACCGGAGTATCCCATATTCCATTCAAGACAATGACCATCACCATCGCCAAAATCAGAAAAAGTCCTCCCATGGTAGGCGTTCCCGATTTAGCACGATGTGACTTGGGACCTTCTTCTCTAATCGTTTGGCGCGCCTTATATTTACGGGCCAGCGGTATTGCAAAATATCCGAGGACGAGAGTTGACACCATCGCCTCTATCATATACAGCAAATAGTTAATTTCCATTTTGCTTTAACAATTCCTTCCAATATTCAGATATTTTCTCCATATGCATTGAATGGGATCCCTTAAGAAGAATAACATCTCCGTCTTTTGTATTTTCCTTTAAAAAGGCAGCCGCTTCTTTAGAAGAATCATATTCCGTTATCCAACTGATGCCGCCCGTTTCTTTTGCCCCTTTTGCAATATTTTTACTGAGCGGACCGACTGTAACCAGACCGTCAAATCCTATTTCGGCAGCTTTGCGACCTGTTTCATAGTGTAATCTTTCTTCTGCATTTCCTAATTCACTCATATCCCCCAATACCAAAATATGGCGTTTCCCCTTTATCTGTTTCATTGATAAAAATGCCATTTCCATGGAAAGCGGATTTGCATTATATGAATCATCCATAATTGTAATTCCGTCCAGATTTACGATTGTCTGACGTTGTTCTCCCGGAACAAAATCAGCCAGTGCCTTCTGAATCTTATTGATATCAATACCGATAACTCTGGCGGCTGCAGTAGCAGCCAGTGCATCATACACATTATGAATACCGAATAAATTCAATTTTACTTTAAAGGCTTCGTCAAAACAAGTACAAATATACTTTGTTCCCTTTGCCTCATATATAATATCCGTTCCGTATACGGTATGCTTTCCTTTCAGACCATAACCTATAATATTCCCCTTAAAAAAATATCCCATTTGTGCAACAAAGGGGTCATCTTCATTTAAAATGGCCACTCCGTCTTCAGGTAAAGAAGCTATTAATTCACTTTTAGCTTTTGCTATATTTTCTTGACTTCCCAACATACCGATATGAGATGTCCCCACGTTAGTGATTACACCGATGGTGGGGTGAGCTATATCACAAAGTTCTTTGATTTGTCCGAGGCCGCGCATGCCCATCTCTACGACACAGACTTCCGTGTCTTTGGTCATAGATAAGAGTGTCATGGATAGTCCGATTTCATTGTTAAAATTTTTAGGAGTAGAACATATATTTAACTTTGATGAAAGAATGGAACTGATCATATCTTTGGTTGTCGTTTTGCCATTAGAGCCGGTAACGGCTATTATCGGAATATCAAATTTCATTCTATAAAAACGAGCTAAATCTTCCAGTGCTTTTTTCGTATCTTTTACCAAGAAAACAGAAATCGAGGAAGAAATATCTTTTAAATAATTGATATTTGAGATAATGACTGCTGCAGAATCTTTTTTTACGGCCTCTTTTATGAATTCGTGCCCATCGAAACGATCCCCGGTCAGAGCAATAAATAACTCTCCGGATTTAATAGAACGGGTATCTGTACTTATACCTACGCAATAGGATGTTGTACCGGTCTGCAACAAGTTTCCTTTCGTTGCCTTTTTTATTTCTTCCAACGTAAACGAAGCCATTATCTTATCCCCTCAATACCTTTCTCGCCTCTTCACGATCGTCAAAATGAATGGTTCGATCTTTCAAAATTTGATAATCTTCATGACCCTTCCCCGCGATAAGAACCATATCATTTTCTCCGGCCATAGAAACAGCTTTTTCTATAGCTTTATGACGGTCGGCATCAACTATATAATATAATTCTTTTTTTACTTTTGCTGCTTTTTTTACTCCCTCCGTTATATCTTCTATAATATCCTCCGGATTTTCTGTACGAGGGTTGTCACTGGTTATTATTACTGTATCGGCATATTTCCCTGCTATATATCCCATAATCGGTCTTTTCAGTTTATCTCGATCACCGCCGCAACCAAAGGTTATTATAATTTTCCCTTTGGTGATTTCCTTTGCGGTAAGCAATATTTTCTCCAATCCGTCCGGAGTATGAGCGTAATCAACCACTACAGGAAAGGATTGTCCTTCATCAATCAATTCAAATCGTCCCGGAACAGATTTAAAATCTGTCAGCGCTTTTATGATTATCTCCATCGATACTTTTTCGGATAATGCCGCCCCTATAGCCGCCAAAGTATTGTATATATTAAATCGTCCCACCAAATTGGTTTTTACCAGATAATTTTCTCCTTTGAAATCTACCTGAAAAGCAGAGCCTTTTCCTGTAAAAACATTATTGAAAGCAAAAAGTTCCTCCTTTGACATTCCGTAAGTATGACAGGCACAGATGTCCTTATCTTGAATCGCAGATTTCATGACTTGTGCATATTCATCGTCTTCATTAATCCATGCACTTTTATTTTTTTTAGTTTGTCCTTCGGAAGAAATCATCGTAAAGAGCATAGCTTTGGCTTTAGCATAGTTTTCCATGGTTTTATGAAAATCTAAGTGATCTTCCGTCAAATTGGTAAACACTGCCGTATCAAACTCACAACCGACAACACGCCCCATGACAAGTGCATGTGAGGATACTTCCATACATGCATATTCAACGGATTCCAAAACCATTTGATGAAGCAGTCGTTGCAAATCAATGACATCAGGAGTCGTATTATGCGCGGGAATTTCTTTATCCCCTATTAAAGCGTGAATCGTGCCTATCACACCCGTTTTATGACCTGCATAACGAAGTATATGAGAAATAATATGAGTGGTTGTAGTTTTACCGTTGGTCCCTGTTACTGCAATCATTCTCATTTTCCGCGAAGGATATCCGAAAAAACTCGGAACCATATCTTCCATGGCTTTTCTGGTATCTTTGACATAAACGACCGTGATATTTTCCGGCAGATCAAGTTTTCTTTCCGAGATTACGGCAACGGCTCCCCCTTTTACTGCACTTTGAGCAAAATCATGTCCGTCCGCTCTTGCACCCGATAAGCAAAAAAACAGGCACCCTTTCCCTGCTTTTCGGGAATCTGCCGTTACATCAAATATGTCTATGTCAATAGAACCGTCCACCTGCTCAAAAGCAGTCGTTTTCAATAAATCCTGTAATTTCATCATGAAACCGCCTTATATAGTATATATACATTAAACAATTACTATATATAATATATCAACTCAATTACATGCACAATAGCGACCCGTTTCAGGGCCGCTATTTCAGTCTCTTATATTAACCTTTGCGGTTCGATTATCACGGCCCCCATAGATAGCATTGGTTGCCACTTTCATTCCCAATTTTGTTTCTGCTATTTTCTGGATCCTTGCCGGCGCTTCCAGTTGAGCCACTTCCATGCGAGTCGTCGCATTTGTTCTGCTCAGTGCCATTACCTCAGATCGAACCAATTGCATCTTATACTCAGATTGAATATTAAATCCCGCAAAAAAACAATAGGTAAAAACAGGTATTAAAAGAATAGCCAGACAAACCGCAAAATCATGAATGGCAAATTGTACCTTAGGTTTGACCCTTTCCGGAATAACCACTGTTTCAGGAACATTCATGTAGTTCATCATTTCAATATTCTGTGACAGCATCTGTTTTCCCTCCTAAAAATTTATACTTTTTCTACAACTCTTAAAATGGCGCTTCTTGCTCTCGGATTTTCTCTTATTTCATGTTCGGAAGGTTTTATTGCTTTTCCTATCTCTTTAACCGAACGATGATGATTGCATATGCAAATCGGTATATCCGGAGGGCATATACAATCTGTTGCCATTTCTCTAAATGTATTTTTTATAATTCGGTCCTCCAGTGACTGAAAGGTGATTACCCCCAATCTTCCCCCTGCCTTCAAGTGTGATACACATTTCTCCATCGTTGTTTTCAAGATGTTTAATTCATCATTGACTTCAATACGCAATGCTTGAAATGTTCGTTTGGCCGGATGCGGTCCTGTTTTTCTGGCTCCTGCCGGAATGGCCGATTTAATTATTTGAACCAAATCAGTTGTCATCTCTATAGGCTTTTTTTGCCTTCTGTCGCAGATAAAGGATGCAATTCTGGCTGCCCATCGCTCTTCTCCGTATTCACGAATGATTGTTTCCAGATCCTCTTCTTTATATGTATTGACCACATCATAAGCAGTCAGCTGTTGTCTGCGATCCATCCTCATATCGAGTTTTCCGTTATTCATATAAGAAAATCCGCGTTCCCCCTCATCAAGTTGATAGGAAGAAACCCCTAAATCAAAAATGAAACCATCCACAGATTCAATGTTAAGTTCGTCTAATATTGAATCTATATGAGAAAAGTTATTTCTCACGGTTATATATTTACACCGGGCTCCACGGAGCCGTTCTTCAGCAGCTTTTATCGCATCTTCATCCTGATCAATGCCTATTAAAAGCCCTTTTTCCGACATGTGCTCTGAAAGTGCCGAAGAATGGCCTCCACCGCCCAATGTGCAATCTACATAAATTCCGTCGGGTTTTGTCAAAATATGATTTACCATTTCCTCTAAAAGTACCGAGGTGTGACTGAATTTCATATTCGCCCCTTATATTTCAAAATTCAATGGAAGTTCCAAGGAATCTGCCAAATCTGCTATCGACTCTTCTCCATGTTCATCGCTG
>URAA01000027.1 GCA_900545785.1 uncultured Dialister sp.
ACATTTCTTCCTGAGGCATTTCTATATGCCCTATCTCTGCCAAACGGGCAACAGCTTCAGGGAAAGAAATATTATCCATCTTTTCGATAAAAGTAAGAGCATCTCCCGAAACATGACAGCCGAAACAATAATAAAAGCCGTTTTCTGAAGAAATGGAAAATGAAGGAGTTTTTTCATGATGAAAAGGACAGCAAGCCCAATACCTGCTTCCCTTTTTCTGCACCGAAATTCCATAAGAGCGGATAATATCAACTATATCGGTATTATCCTTAACACGCTGAAGGAACTCCTTATCAAATGTACTCATTGTTCCTCCTTTCGCGAATGAATTGAAAAAGATAGAAAAAAACTGACAACATCTTTTGTCAGTTAAGCTTCTCCTTTCGATTAATTAAAAGTAATCACTGTTTATCATCGGGCAATACGGCTCCTGCCGTTAATTCCTGCCAACGAGTCATTAATATTTTTGTATATAAAACGGAATCCAGTCCGAAGCTGCTTAAGGCATAGGCATCACTTACTTCAACCAAGAGAGTTTTTCCCTGATCGGTGACTCCGAAATCCAATGCATAAGCTTTAGGCGCAGATTTATAAGCTTTAACGGCATTTCTTAAAACTTCCGCATCAGGAAATAAATCCCATTCCCCTCGATAGGGACTCAAGCCGACTATCTCGCCGTCTAAAACCCAAATCCGCCATTCCGATAAAAACTGTACCTTTTCACTGCACCATACGTCTATATCTTCAAGACCGCCGCCCAATTTGATTAAATCTTCGGATTTATCCAGCAATGTTCCCCGAAATCTTTTTACATCCACGACAGGTTTGACAAAAACATGCCAGCACTCGGGACGACTGGTAATGGTAAATAAAGTGGATTGCCAGATTTTTCTGCCGGTAAAAGGCATTAATTCATCCGGATAATCTACGGGCACCAGATTGACTCCTAATCTTTCCAATGCCACTTTGATATCAGAAAATGTACCAACAACAAGATCTGCCGGTACATTGTCTTCCACGGAATATATGGCTTTATATTTAACTACGGAAATACCCATCTCACCACATCCGTGAGCTACAGAATAGCAATTCTGGTCAAAGAAATCACCAGAATGTTTAATACGGATAAATGCTCTCATGAATACCTCTCCCTATTAAAAAGTGCTACTATTACAAGATTAATCATACCATTTTTAATACAAGCGGGCAAGGTTAATAGAAATAGACAAGAGCAATCAGGGCTACCACAAATCGATATAAAGCGAATCCCGTCAATGTGGAGTTATTTAAAAAGCGCAGAAACCAAAGTATGGAAGCATAGGCAACTACAAAAGAGGTAATGAACCCGATAAACAGCACCCCGAAATCATTGAGGGATAACAAGTCTGCCACCTTATACAAATCATAAAGACAAGCGATGAACATAAGAGGCACTGCCATGATAAAAGAAAAATCTGCCGCAGCCTTTCTGGAAATCCCCAATAACAGACCGCCGGCAATGGTGCTCCCGCTGCGGGAAAACCCCGGCCACAAAGAGAAGCATTGGAACAAACCGATTTTAAAGGCATCCGCCGAACCGATCTGATCAACATTTTCTATAACAAATTTTTTTCTCATTTTTTCGGCAAATATCATAAAAACACCGCCGATAACCAAACCGATGATAACCGTCATGGGGCCGAATAAACGAGTCTTAATTATATCATGAAACAGATAGCCGGTAACGCAGGCAGGAAACATGGCTATGGCAATATTCATTACTGAAGCGCCTTTTTTCTTAAACCAG
Organism: uncultured Dialister sp.; assembly: GCA_900545785.1. Lineage (GTDB taxonomy): Bacteria > Bacillota > Negativicutes > Veillonellales > Dialisteraceae > Dialister. The sequence goes on from URAA01000027.1 coordinate 1,787, forward strand.
TGATGAGTATTCATCATATAAACAAATTTGCGGCGATAAACGACAACCACCGACAAAATCGCCCCCAACTGAATAAACACATCAAATACGTCAGCCAACACACCGGTAAAATGAAGCATATTCCCGACAATAATCAGGTGACCCGTACTGGAGACGGGAATGTATTCTGTCAAGCCTTCTACAATACCGATGATAAAAGCACAAAAATATTCGTACACGTTAAATACTCCTCAAAATAAAATTATTACTCTTTTCTGCAATAATCGGTACTCATTTTTTTACATCTGATTGCGGATTTTTAGTGGAAATAACTCCGGTCACTTTTTGTTTTTCCAGAAAAATAATCAAAATATTTTTTTTATCTTTTGAAAAATAGATATAAGAAGTACGGGGATGTCCGGAAGATGTATCCATTTCCAATTTATGAGGCGGACCGTATAAAAGTTCCACCGTTCCGATATCATCTCCCATTGCAAGCCCGCGGCTGCTCACCATTTTTTTATCCGTCAGAAACAGGGATTGGATGATTCTCTTTTGTGTCGTCACTCTCACTGCATAGCCGGAAAAATACCACACTTCTTCATCGGGATTGCTTATTTTCTTCTCCCATGTATCCCATGAATGTGCCTGCAAGACTTCATATAACTTAAATCCTGCTATAGTGAAATCTTTTTCCGGAAGCCCGATTTTATTGTTCAGTGATTTATAACTTAAATTATTTTCTGCTGTTCCCGATTTTTCTGCATAAGCAATGCTAAAAGCCTGTACTTTATCATCTTTGATAATAAATACAAGTTCTTTATCCGATTTTCTATATACAAAATGAAATTCTTTTTCTTTTCCGTTCCATAAAACATTTTCAGGTTTTCCATATGCCCTAAGCACATTTTCCCTGGTACTTCCTACAGAAATCCCTCTCGCGGTCACTGCTGTATTTTTGTCAACATAAAAACGGGATATCCCCTCTTTATTCACCTTGTTTTTCAGCTGCAAATCTTCTCTGATTGAATATGAATAGGGCATTTTATTCGTAACCGTAACGGACAGCCCGTCCCATTTATATTCATCCCTGAGAAAACTGTGATTTACGATATTCGTCTTTCCTTTTAATTGAATAATCTTATCGATAGGATCTCCCGGGCCTGCCTGACTTAAATAAAAATCCTTATCTTCCAATACACTTCCGTCGATGGCAGCAAGAGTAATCTCCTCTTGTTTTTCTTGTTTTTCTTGTTTTTCTTGCTTTTCTTGTTTTTCTTGCTTCTCCGCTTCGTCTGATCCATTTGTTTTTTTCATCAGAGCAGCTTCAACATTCTTTTCTGCCGGAGTTACTGAGGATGGTATGTTCTCTTTCGGAATTTCTTCCCCGAACACGGGAACTATAATAAGTGCCGCCAAAGTCGGGCCTGCTAAAATTTTATGTTTTAATTTCATCGTATTTCTCCCAATAAAATAATAATCGTCTGTTATTTTATTATGTGGTTGCTTATCCTCTATGTCAAGAATATCAGAAATAATTCATTTATTATTTCATAAACAAAAATCCCGCTCATGTCTGATGTGACACCGAAAAGTCAGATTTTTGCTCCAACTTTTTAGGACCGTTCAGACCGGGGCGGCATTTTTGTTTATAATCATTTTTTATTTTTTATATTTTCTGACGAAATCAGACATTCTTCTCATGGCTTCCGTCAAATTTTCTCTGCTTGCCGCATAGGAAATGCGAATGTGATTCTTGCCTTGCGGACCGAAGCAGGTACCGGGAACAACACCCACCTTTTCTTCACGAAGAAGCTTGTCACAAAATTCTTCATCATCCATTCCTGTACAACTGATGTCCGGGAAAATATAAAATGCTCCCTTCGGTTTAAATACGGAAAGCCCCATATCAATCAATGCTTGATAAACCAATTCTCTCCTTGCCTCATATTCATCGAACATTGCTTTAACATCACTATCACATTCACGAAGTGCCGTAATTGCTCCATATTGACTGGTGACTGAAGCACAGAGAATTTCATATTGATGAACTTTGTAAAGAGATTCCAATGCTTCTTTCGGTCCGCATATATAGCCTACACGAAGACCTGTCATGGCATAAGATTTGGAAAATCCGTTCATCACAATTGTTCTTTCCTTCATTTTTGGCAAAGAGGCAAAGCAAGTATGATTTCCTTCATAAGTCAGATCACAATAAATTTCATCAGAAATAACAATCAGATCATGTTTTTCTGCAAACTCTGCTATTTTAAGCAAAGATTCTCTATCCATAACCGTACCGGTGGGATTATTGGGATATCCGATGAGAATTGCTTTTGTTTTATCGCTTATCTTTTCTTCCAGCGCTTCCGCCGTCAATTTGAATTCATCTTTGGCATAGGTAGGTACCAATACAGGTTTTCCTCCTGCCAGTCTTACACAGGCAGGATAAGCAAGATAAGCGGGATCCGGCATCAAAACTTCATCGCCGGGATTTAAAATAGTCTGCATGGCTATCGTGATGGCTTCCGAAACACCGACGGTAACCATAATTTCATCAGTCGGATCATAGAAAATACCGTATCTTTTTTCAAAAAGACGACTGATTTCTTTTCTGAGTTCAAGCAGCCCCCAATTAGATGTATAGGATGTTTCTTTTCTCTCCAAACTGTCGATGCAAGCTTCGATTACTTTATCGGGAGCAGAATAATCCGGCTCTCCGACACCTAAAGAAATAACATCTTTCATCGTGCTTGCCAAATCAAAAAACTTTCGAATTCCGGAAAATGGAACTTCTTTTACATTGTTTGCAATTTTATTTTTCCACTCCATAAATAAACCAGCTCTTTTCTATATAAGATTTTACAATTTATGCTTTTGCTACAGCCTCTCCCAAATTTTCACAATTTTTTTGTGCTTCTTCGTCAGGATATCCGTAAGCTAAAACAGGTTTTTCCGGAAAATGGGCCCCTGCAAAATGGAGTTCATTATACCATGAATTGAGCCATGCGCCGCGGCTCCATCCGCAGGAACCGAAAATCCCCATCTCTTTCCCTTTTAAATACGGTTTCAGCTTTTCGCAAAAAGGTTTCATTTCAGCCTCTTCGATCACCTCTACGCCCCAAGCCGAGCAGCCTAAGATAATGTGGTGATACGTATTCCCTATTTCTTCCGGATCTACATCAGAAACCGGTGCCAGCAGTACTTCTGCTCCCGCCTTTTTAGCCCCTACGGCAACAGCTTCCGCCATGGCCTCTGTATTTCCTGTTCCGGAAAAATAGATAATTGCCACTTTATTTCCCATTTTAACCTCCTCATGTAAAAAAGAAGCGCCTTAAAAAGACGCCTCTTCCCGAATTTTCTTAAGCATTAGCTATTGCTTCCCCCAATGCTTTGCATGCTGCCAACGCCTCATCATCCGGATAGCTGTAAGCTTTTACCGGATCTGCCGCTATTTCTACGCCCTCATCTTCGCAGCGCTGTTTCCATGAATCAATCCATTCACCCTGGTTCCACGCATAAGAACCGAAAAGTCCCACAACTTTCCCCTTCAGAAGCGGAAGCAGTTCTGCAAAGAACGGTTCAAATTCATATTCTTCCAGCGCTTCATTTCCCATAGCCGGGCATCCGAGAATAATGTGATCGAATTCTGCCACATCGGAAGCTGTCGTATCACTCACAAAGCTAAGTGTAGTTTCCGCCCCTGCCTCCTGTGCACCTTCTTCGACTGCCTGAGCCATAGCTTCTGTGTTGCCGGAACCTGACCAATATACAATTGCCACTTTCGCCATTTGAAATTCCTCCTAATGAAATCTGCTTGAGATGTACTACTTCTTTATCTTACCCATACATCGGAACCTTGTCAATTTAAGAGTACTTGATTTCTTTTATATTCTCCCATACGAAATTTCTCTTCTTCACTTTTTAAGAAATTTTCTTTTTTCAGGCATTTTTCTTTTATTTACCATCTTTTGGAGCGATTCCGTCAGTTCCTTCTGTTCTCCGTCCGAACTGATTATACCCATCGTAATTTCATACCCGTCTGTCTGTAAAATGACTGTATATGCCGTATGATAAGTAATATTATTTTCTTTTTTCGGAAGAACAAAATCCCCTTCCCACCGCGGATTTTTTTTATCGCTTATATATTCCAGCGGTGCAGTTCCCTTATAAACAGCCCCCTCCGAGATGAATCGTTTATTCAAATAAGATGCAATGATATCCATTTGATTTTCCACGGGATCATTTTTATGAGAGAATTCTCCGATTTCCAACAAGTAAGGAATTCCCAGTTTCTGGCTTGTGGCCCATCCATAAGAGAAATCCGGAGGATTGGCATAAGTTAATGTGTAATAACTGCCCTCAGAAGCTCCTCTTCTTACAAAATATAATCTTATCCCCTTGTCCCCGGTAAATGGCAGTGCTGCCTGTTCTCCTTCTTCGATGCGAACCGACCGCGGAATTTCCATCTCTCCTATCCCGGGCAGAATCCACTTGTCTTTTGCCTCGGCAAGATTTATAAACAGGAGCAAGAAAATCGGTATCAGAAATAATGCTTTGATTCTATTTTTCATGGCGCCCTTTCTCACTGCTTTTTCTGTAATTTTGCCCAAGTATCCCTGAGCCCGACAATACGGTTGCAGACCAAATGACCTTCCTTGCTGTCCTGATCGATAATAAAATATCCTTTTCTCAAAAATTGAAAGCGATCGCCTGTTTTATATTCTTTGATGATCGGCTCCGCCTTTCCTTCAAAGATTTGCAGAGAATCTTTATTAATCTTCTCCATGAAGTCTCTTCCGTCTTCCTGATCATCAGGGGAAATCAGATAGTCATACAGTCTGGCTGTGATATCTACAGCCGTATCGGCACAAACCCAATGGAGAGTTCCCTTTACTTTTCTGTCCGCTCCGGGAGTTCCGCTGCGGGTATCAAAGTCTACCGTACAATGAATTTCTTTAATTTGACCGTCCTCTGCCTTTATAACTTCATCGCAGTGAACAATATAAGCCCCTTTCAGCCGCACTTCTTTCCCCGGTGTCATTCGGAAAAATTTCTTCACCGGATTCTCCATGAAATCTTCTCTTTCGATATAAAGATTTCTTCCGAAAGGTACTTCTCTTGTTCCCATAGAATCTTCTTCCGGATTATTTTCAACGGTCATATATTCAATTTTATCTTCCGGATAATTGGTGAGGACGACTTTTACCGGATCGATCACCGCCATAATACGCGGAACTTTTGCTTTTAAATCTTCACGGATACAATATTCCAAGAAGGAAATATCAACCACATTGTCAGCTTTTGCCACACCGATAAGTTCGCAGAACTTGCGTAAGGATTCCGGAGTATATCCCCGTCTTCTTATACCGCTGACCGTCGGCATACGAGGATCATCCCATCCGGATACCAAACCCGATTCCACGATCTTCCTCAATTTTCTTTTGCTCGTAATCATGGTCGTCACATTCAAACGGGCAAATTCAATCTGCCGGGGCTTTTCCTTCCCTTCAAATACCTGTAAAAACCAATTATAAAGAGGCCGTCTTTCTTCAAACTCCAAAGTACAGATGGAATGGGTGATTCCCTCGATGGCATCTGACAGAGGATGAGTGAAATCATATAAAGGATAAATACACCAAGTATCTCCCGTTCTGTGATGTTTTGCATGGAGAATTCTGTAAATTACAGGGTCTCGCATGACTATATTAGGTGCTGCCATGTCAATCTTGGCACGGAGAACTTTTTCGCCGTCTTTATACTTTCCTTCTTTCATTTCATAAAAAAGTTTCAGATTTTCTTCTACGCTTCTGTCTCTCCATGGACTGTTTTTACCGGGATGAGAAAAATCTCCCCGCGTATCATGAATCTCCTCACTTGTCTGGTCATCTACATAGGCAAGGCCCATTTTAATCAATTTACAAGCAAATTCAAAAAGCTGCGGAAAATAATCTGAGGCATAATGAACGGGTTCTTTCCAATCAAACCCCATCCATTTGATATCTTCCAAAATAGAATTAACATACTCCACTTCTTCTTTTTCGGGATTTGTATCATCAAATCTTACATTCGTCTGACCGTGATATTTTTCTCCAAGACCGAAATTAAGACAAATACTTTTTACATGCCCGATATGCAGGTATCCGTTCGGCTCCGGAGGAAAACGCGTCAATACACGTCCATCGGTATATACATTATTTTCTATATCTTTATTTATTTCCGCTTCAATAAAATTGGCGGCTGTTCTGGTATCTTCCATTCCGCACCTCTCTGTTTTTCGTAATCCAAAACCAGTACTGAATTTATTATATGTCACCATTTTAGCACAATACCGATGTTTTATGAAATGAAAGCATCGTAAAAAAGGCTGTTATGCTATAATATTTAAAATTATAAAGGAAAGAAGGATTGTCATGCAAAGACTTATCTCATACCAACACCGGGGAATCTCTCAATGGGGAGTCCTGACTGCCGACGGATATTCTATTTTGCCGGCAAAAGATATGGAAGAAATCTATTTCATTCCTCTTGCCGAGACGATAGATGAATTTATTGAATTCGGAGAAGAGGGTCTTCTTAATTTAGCTAAAATCATTGAACTTAATAATATTGATAAAATAATTTCTCCCGTTCCCGTTTCGGAAGTGGAAATAACTGTTCCTTATTATCCGAAAAGAAACATCTTTTGTGTAGGAAAAAATTATCAAGCTCATGTGAAAGAATTTGAAAAAGACGATGATGCAGAAAATCCTTCCCTTCCTATTTTCTTTACAAAGGCCAACACTTCCGTTATCGGTCCCGGCGAGGAAATAGATTCTCATTCGGATCTCACCTCTGAATTGGATTATGAAGGCGAACTGGCTGTCATCATCGGAAAACGAGGTGCGAATATTGCAGAAGAAGATGCCATGAAATATGTTTACGGTTATACCATACTCAATGATGTGACTGCCCGAGATTTACAAAGATCTCATGTTCAGTGGTTCCGCGGCAAAAGCCTTGATACATTTTGTCCGATAGGACCGACCATTCTTATAGGCGGATGGCCCCTGCCTTTTACAATTTATACAAAAGTCAATGATGCACTGCGACAGGAAGGATCCACTTCCGATTTAATTTTCTCTGTTCCCCGATTGATTTCCACGTTATCTTCAGGAATGACTCTTCTTCCCGGGGATATCATAGCCACCGGCACTCCCCGGGGCGTAGGCATGGGATTTAATCCTCCCCGATTCTTAAAAAAGGGAGATTCTGTAGAAATTACAATCGATCCTATCGGAACTCTGAAAAATATCGTCAAATAAAATACACTAAAAGACTGAACTCAATAATGAATTCAGTCTTTTATATTGCATAAAATATTATTTTACGACGATATTAACAACTCTCTTCGGAATCACGATACATTTGATAATTTCTTTTCCTTCTGTATACTTCTTTACTTCCGGAAGAGACTTAGCCTTTTCAATAATTTCCTCTTTATCCATAGCCGTAGGAACTTGCATAACGCCCCGTACCTTGCCGTTAACCTGAACCGCCATTTCTACCGAATCGATAATTAATGCCGTCTGATCGACTTCGGGCCATCCTGCTTTATGTACGCTTGTTTCCGCTTCTCCGATGCCCTGCCAAAGTTCTTCCGTGATGTGCGGCACAAAAGGAGCCATGAGAATCAATAAGTTTCTTGTTACTTCTTTGCTTAAAGATTCTTCAATCATTTCATGGGTGTCGGCAAATTTATACATATCATTTACCAATTCCATGATCGCACTGATGGCAGTGTTAAAAGCAAACTTGCCGTCCAGATCTTCCGTCACCTTTGCGATGGTCTGATGAAGTTTGCGACGCAATGCAAATTCATCCTCGGAAAGTATCCCTTTATTTTCTTTCGTTAATTCTTCTTTATATTTACCGACAATCGCCCAAACACGTTTCAAGAAGCGATAAGCGCCTTCTACGCCTTGTGTACTCCATTCCAAATCTTTTTCCGGAGGAGCTGCAAACAGGATAAATAATCTGGCCGTATCAGCGCCGTATTTGCTTACAATTTCTTCCGGACTGACTATATTGCCTACGGACTTGCTCATCTTTCCGCCGTCTTTTAACACCATTCCCTGACAAAGAAGATTGGTAAACGGTTCCGGATAAGCCACCATTCCTTCGTCTTGCAAAACTTTCATAAAGAAGCGGGAATAAAGGAGATGCAATATGGCGTGTTCAATTCCGCCGATATATTGATCCACCGGCATCCAGTAATCGGCCTTCCCTTTGTTAAACGGTTCCTTCTCATTATGCGGATCACAGTAACGAAGGAAATACCATGAAGAATCAATGAAAGTATCCATTGTATCGGTTTCTCTTATTGCATCACCGCCGCATTGAGGACATTTGCAATGAAGGAATTCTTCGTTCGTTTCAAGAGGAGATGTAAAGCCCGCCACGAAATTGACATCTTCCGGAAGTACTACGGGCAAATCTTTTTCAGGGACCAATACTTTCCCGCAGTGAGGACAATAAATAATCGGAATCGGACAACCCCAATAACGTTGGCGGGAAATCAGCCAGTCGCGCAAGCGATAATTGACCTTCCCTTCTCCGATACCCATTTCTTCCATTTTTTTCGTAATCTGTTCTCTTGCCTCTGCAGAAGTAAGTCCGTCAAAGTCTCCCGAATTGACAAGATATCCATCCGTATCATAAGCTCCGTCCATATCTTCCAATTTCAGATCATGCTTTTTGTTTTGGATGACAAGCTTAATCGGAAGATTATATTTCTTCGCAAATTCCCAATCTCGCTGATCTCCTTCCGGAACGGCCATGACAGCTCCCGTACCGTACTCATAAAGGACATAATTGGCAATCCAGATGGGTATTCTTTCTCCGGTCAGCGGATGGATGGCAAAACTGCCTGTCGGCATTCCCAGTTTGACCGCATCTTCCGCCGTACGGACAAGATCATTTTGATTCTTCATTTCATCGATAAAAGCTTGCAGTTTATCTTTTTCCGGATTATTGGCAATGAGTTTTTCTACCAAAGGATGCTCCGGTGCAAGAACCATGTAAGTCACACCGAATACCGTATCTACACGGGTCGTATAGACGGGAATTGTATCATCCGTACCTTCCACTTTGAAAGAAAATTGTGTACCCGTGGAGCGGCCGATCCAGTTTCTCTGCATTGTTTTGACTCTTTCCGGCCATCCGGGGAGATGATCCAGATCTGCCAAAAGCCGGTCTGCATAATCTGTTATTTTTAAAAACCATTGAGACAATTCTTTTTTGACGACTGTATTTTTACAGCGCCAGCATTTCCCGTCTTCAACCTGTTCATTGGCGAGCACCGTATGGCAATGATCGCACCAATTTACCTTTGCTTCCTTTTTATAAGCCAATCCTCTTTTATAGAAAACCTCAAAAAGTTTCTGGGTATGTTTATAGTAATCTTCACGGCAAGTAACTACTTCCCTTCCCCAGTCATAGGAAAGGCCGAGTTCTTTCTGCTGCCGAGTCATATTCTCAATATTGGCATATGTCCATTTAGAAGGTGCGATTCCATGTTGGATCGCTGCATTTTCTGCCGGCATTCCGAATGCATCATAACCCATGGGATGAATTACATTAAATCCCTTCATCGTCTTAAAACGGGCAACCACATCACCAATCGAATAATTTCTTACATGCCCCATATGTAAATTACCCGATGGATAGGGGAACATTTCTAAAACATAATACTTTTTCTTGTTTTGATCGGAATGTGTTTCAAAAGAATCGGACTCTTCCCAAATTTTTTGCCACTTTTTCTCAATTTGCTGCGGGATATATTTTTCTTGCATAATTTTATCCTCTCTATCTCATAATACGCTTGTATTGTAGAAAATGATTAACCAATATTATATATTTTTAAGATATCAACGTCAAACAAAGGCTGTTAAGAATCTCCTTTTATTTTTCTGATTCTGTTTCTAAATTTTGCTATCAGTTTTTCTTCGAAATCTTTCCCTTCTTCCTTAAAGAAATCTTTTCCCTTTGTCACACCTTCCAATCGCCCGTATAAATCTGATTCTTCAAAACCGTAACGCCAAAAGGCAACCCCCTTCAGATCATACTTATTGATTAACTTCATTTTCTCCCCTAAGGAACGGTATTCTTCAAACCAGACCCTGTGCAGAGTCTTCTGTTCTATCCAATTTGCTGTATATTGTTTTTTCTTTTCATCCCATTTTGCCTTTACCCTGTGTCTTTTGATAAACATATCCGTATTTTTCAATGTCAGTACTGCCGATTTCGCCATGCCGTCCCGCCCTCTCCATACTCTGGTATACAAAGGCAGTCCCAGAACAAGTTTTTCTTTTGGAACCATGGTTAGAATTTTTTCCACATTGGCATCCAGCCAGTCATAAGATGATGTAGAGCCGGGATACAAACTTCCTCCCGGTGTCTGGTCATATCCCATGATAATTTCATAATCTACAAATTCCGATAAAGCTTTTCTGTCATAACAAAGGCTCCAATAAGGGCTCTTTTCATTATAAACGGTGATGTCGACGGAAATTTTTTTATTTTCCTGATGTAACGAATCCGCTATTTCTCTGACAAAATCACTATAAAGATCTTTGTCGGCATTGTCCATATTTTCAAAATCAAGATTCCAGCCGTTAAAACCGTAGACAACTGCAAGGGCAGTCATTTTATTGGATATACGGCGAATTTCTTTTTTGTTTCGCATAAGTTTTTTTGTTTCGTTTACATCAAAATCATTATGTAAAAGCGGTTCTATCGCCATATTGTCCCTTCGAGCTTCTTTCATATAAGAAAGAGGGATTTTACTCTTATCAATCTCTTTATAAGAGCCCCAAGCGGGTGATATTATTTTATCCCCTGTTTTCTCTGTGAAATAAGGCTGCCCTTCCCTGTAGCTCAAGTCGGGATCCCACATATAAACAACTTTTCTGTCCGGCCTTTCCCTTTGTTCCTTACTCTTCTCAATTACAATTTCTTTTTTCTTCGGATTATAAACATAATCCAATCCTGCCTGATAAGCGAAAAAAGAAAAGTCAATATATTTTTTCCCTTCAATATCCGTCAAGGGCAATTCTATGAATTCTTTTTCCTTTTCTTTTCCCACTTCCAGTTCGGCAAAAATTTTACTGTCTTTTTCTACGATATTCCAACGCTTCCCCTGTGTTAAAATCTGCGGTTCGGAAAAAAGATCTCCCTTGTCTTCATACATAAATGAAGAACCGTTATCATTTTTTATTTTGATTTTTTCCATTCCGAAGACGGTTTGACTGATAATCATAAGTCCGAACAATACAATTATTATTTTTTTCATATCATTTAATCCTTTTAAATAAATATTGTATAATTAGTATAATCATTATAATTCAGCGAGGTAAATTATGCACCAATATTTGTTTTTTATAGGTGAGTTTCCAATCCGCCTGTATGGTATTTTTTTCTCACTGGCCATTATTTCCGGATGTATCATGTCGTATTTTCTTCTCCAAAAAGAAGGCCATGGTTGGGAAAAACATGTTTTTGATATGGGTCTTATCATCGCTTTCTTCGGGATCATCGGCGGCCGTCTTTGGGATGTATTTTTCTTTGACTGGGACTATTACGGGGATCATCTTTTGGAAATCCCTTACGTATGGCAGGGCGGCATGTCTATACAAGGCGGCATCATTTTTGACTGTATAGCCGGATATATTTAT
>URAA01000028.1 GCA_900545785.1 uncultured Dialister sp.
CGTGCCCGATGGTACCGATGTTGCAATGGGGTTTTGTTCTTTCATAATGTGCTTTAGCCATTTTAGAATTCTCCTTTTAATTATTTATTTCCCAAACGTTCTTCCGTAATCTGCTGAGAGATTGCTTTCGGAACTTCTTCATAATGATCAAAGGTCATTGAGAAGGTGCCGCGGCCCTGGGTAGAGCTGCGGAGTCCGGTAGCATAGCCGAACATTTCAGAGAGCGGTACAAGTCCTCTGATTCTGGAATCGCCGTTTTCCGATTCCATGCCTTCGATACGTCCGCGGCGGGAGTTCAGGCCGCCGATAACGTCGCCCATGTACTCTTCCGGAACATCTACTTCAACACTCATATACGGTTCAAGAAGAACGGCATCCGCTTTCTTTGCACCGTCTTTGAATGCCATGGAGCCTGCTACTTTGAAGGCCATTTCAGAGGAGTCGACATCATGGTAGGAACCGTCATAAACGGTGACCTTGATGTCAACCATGGGATAACCGGCAACAACGCCGTCTTCCATAGCCGCTTCAACACCGGCCTGGATCGGGTTGATAAATTCTTTCGGAATAACACCGCCGACGACTTCATTGGCAAATTCAAATCCTTTGCCTGCTTCCATCGGTTCAAGACGGAGCCAGCAGTGACCGTACTGACCGTGACCGCCGGTCTGACGGATAAATTTGCCTTCCGACTCAACCGTTTTGCGGATCGTTTCACGATAAGCAACCTGAGGCTTACCTACCGTACATTCTACATTGAACTCGCGTCTCATACGATCGACGATGATATCCAAATGGAGTTCGCCCATGCCGGAAATAATGGTCTGGTTTATTTCCGGATCGGTATGAACTTTGAATGTCGGATCTTCTTCCGCCAAACGCTGGAGAGCGGTACTCATTCTTTCCTGATCGGCTTTTGTCTTCGGTTCTACTGCGACAGAAATAACCGGTTCCGGGAATTCCATTTTTTCCAGAATGATCGGATTTGCTTCATCGCAGAGAGTATCTCCCGTGGTAACATCTTTGAATCCTACTGCGGCAGCGATATCGCCGGAGTAAGCGCATTCGATTTCTTTACGGTTGTTTGCATGCATCTGGAGAATACGGCCGACTCTTTCTTTCTTGCCCTTGGTCGTATTCAGTACATAAGTACCCTGCTGCATGATACCGGAATATACGCGGAAGAATGCCAATTTTCCGACATAAGGATCCGCCATGATCTTAAATGCCAGTGCGGACATCGGAGCTTCATCACTGGATTCACGGACGAGATCGTCTCCTGTTTTGGGATCGGTTCCCTTGACAGGCGGTACATCCGTAGGAGCCGGTAAGAAATCAATTACCGCATCGAGGAGCATCTGGATCCCTTTGTTTTTATATGCGGATCCGCAGAATACGGGGAATAATGTGCAGTCGAGAACCTGTTTACGGATGGATGCTTTAATCTCATCAAGAGATATTTCTTCCCCTTCAAGATATTTTTCCATTAAAGCATCGTCGCCTTCAGCAGCTTTTTCGACAATTTTGTCACGATATTCCTCAACGAGATCTTTCATATCTTCCGGAACATCCTGAATTTCAAATTTTGTTCCGTCGTCAGAAAGATAAACTTCAGCTTTTCTTTCCAACAAATCTACGATCCCCGAGAAAGTCTCCTGTTTGCCGATCGGCAGCTGCATAGCCAGTGCATTTGCATGGAGACGGTTCTCCATGGTTTTTACGGCATGCAGGAAATCAGCACCGATGGTATCCATCTTATTGATGAATGCGATACGGGGTACATGGTAGTGGTCAGCCTGTCTCCAAACGGTTTCAGACTGAGTCTGCACTCCGTCCTTGGCGCTGAATACGGCAACAGAGCCGTCGAGGACACGAAGGGAGCGTTCTACTTCTACCGTAAAGTCCACGTGCCCGGGGGTATCGATGATGTTTACGCGATAACCTTTCCAGTGGCAGGTGGTGGCAGCGGATGTGATGGTAATGCCCCTTTCCTGTTCCTGCGCCATCCAGTCCATGGTGGCAGCGCCGTCATGAACTTCACCAATCTTATGATTTACACCGGTATAAAACAGGATACGTTCCGTGGTTGTTGTTTTCCCTGCATCAATATGTGCCATGATGCCGATATTTCTTGTTTTTTCAAGCGGATATTCTCTGCCCACGATCTTTTCTCCTTATTATAATTACCAGCGGTAATGTGCAAAAGCTTTGTTTGCTTCTGCCATTTTATGAGTATCTTCTTTCTTCTTTACTGCTGCGCCCGTATTATTGAAAGCGTCCATCAGTTCTCCTGCAAGACGTTCTTCCATAGTACGTTCATTACGCAAACGAGCGTAATTGATCATCCAGCGGATGCCCAAAGTCAAACGACGGTCCGCACGGACTTCGATCGGTACCTGATAGTTGGCACCGCCTACACGGCGGGCACGGACTTCCAGTACCGGCATAACATTACTTAAAGCCTGTTCGAAAACTTCGATCGGGTCTTTATCAAGCTTGCTGCGGCAAATATCAAATGCGCCATAGACGATAGATTCTGCAACGCCCTTTTTGCCGTCAAGCATAATTCTATTGATGAAACGTGTTACTGTCTTGTTTCCATACACTGGATCCGGCAGTACGTCACGCTTCGGAACGCCACCTTTTCTCGGCATTGTCAGTTTCCTCCTTATAGTTGTTTGTTAATCACATTCATAAATCAAAAAAATTATTTCTTAGCCTTTTCGCGCTTAGCGCCGTATTTAGAACGGCCCTGCTTACGAGCGGACACGCCTACGGTATCAAGTGCACCGCGGATAATGTGATAACGAACACCCGGAAGATCCTTGACACGGCCGCCTCTGATGAGAACGACACTGTGTTCCTGCAAATTGTGGCCTTCTCCCGGAATATAAGCGGATACTTCGATTCCGTTGGTAAGACGCACACGTGCCACCTTACGAAGCGCGGAGTTCGGCTTCTTCGGTGTAGCAGTATAAACTCTTGTGCAAACACCGCGTTTCTGCGGAGACTGCTTCAGAGCAGGAGTCTTTGCTTTTGTTTCCAAAACTTCGCGACCCTTGCGAACCAGCTGATTAATTGTCGGCAATATGGGCACCTCCTTTCCATAAAGGTAAATTTATAATTGATCTGCAAGAGCTGTGCTCCCGCAGATATTACCGAGAACCGAGAACGGCGGCGGATGCGGCTTTCACTTTAATTTTGCACGCCTTGCCGATTTCCTTTTTGGTAAAATCTTTCGTTACCGGAATTCCCGCCTTTGCACAAATGCTTTCCAAGGGAAGAGAAATACGTTCATCACAATCGGAAGCGATAAAGACATGAAGGACTTCATTCTTTTCGATAGCCCGTTCCGTTTCTTTAAGTCCTACCACGAAATCGGACTCTTTTAATTCTTCCAGTGTCATTGCGCACCTCCCCTTTTCTTTTTTGCTTTCATGCAACATTGGCATTATACCATTGCCATACTATGCTGTCAAATTATCAGCCCTTGTTTATCCCGTGTTTATGCATAACTCTTTTACAACGGTTCCTAGTGTTTCTTTTTTGAAAATTTCCCCATTTTCCCGTTCTCTTTATTAACAGATAATTTCTCTTCTTCCCCTGTCCTTCCGTTTTTATATATTTTATTTTATTGAATTTTTCTATAATAATATATAAATTGAAATATTTCTCCCCTCTGCGTTACAATAAAGCAAGAAAATAATTTGAGAAGAATTGTGAAAGGAATATTGATGTGAAAAAAAATGTTGTTATTTACTGCGGTTCCCGTTATGGAAACAATCCTGCTTTTTCCGCCCTTGCAGGCATGATAGGAGAATATCTCGGGAAAAACGGATATACACTGATATACGGCGGCGGCAGTATCGGCCTTATGGGCGTTGCCGCCGATGCCGCCATGGCTGCCGGCGGAGAAGTCATCGGCATTATCCCTGAAGTGTTCATCGCCCGGGAGCAGGCACATCGTTCCATCACCAAACTGATAGAAGTAAAAAACATGACAGAAAGAAAAGAAAAAATGATCGCATCGGGAGATATATTCCTCGTCCTCCCCGGAGGAATCGGCACGATGGAAGAATTTTTCGACACGATCAATCATTTTTATATTTATAAAAACACGGAAGAACAGCCGAACGTCATCATTGCCGATATCGAAGGCATCTATCGCCCGTTGGAAAAACTTTTTCAAAATTGGAAAGATTTCGAATTTGTTGATCCTCAAGAATGGAAAAATATTCATTTCGCCCGTTCTTTAAAAGAAATCCTTTCCTTTTTACCTTCGGACATACAATAAATCATTTTTCTCTTTCATTTCCGATATACCTTCGTATATCTTTTTTATTTCCTCCTTTGAAAAAAGAAAATAAAATTCATTTACCTCGTGTAAAAAACAATGTTACAATATTATTGAAACATTAAAGTCAATATCATCTGCAATGAACGATTTTCTCTGTTCGACAGATGTGAAAATATCAATCGGCAACAAGAAAGGATCCTGCTATGGAAGACAGAAAATTTACCGACAAAGGCGGCCAAATGAAAGAAAAAATGATCGAGGTCACCGCCCGGATCCTCAGAGAAAAAGGATTCAAAGCGACCACGGTCAGAGCCATTGCAAAAGAAGCGGGCGTCAATATCGCGGCTGTCCGCTATTATTTCGGTTCAAAAGAAGAACTTATCGGCGCCGCCTTGGAATATATGATGGGCTCTCTGGAAAGCATCGTTTCCATCCTTGATGATTCCCGTCTCTCTGCCAAAGAAAGGTTAAAGAAATATATCATTTCCTATTTCCATCTGGCCCGCAAACATCCCGCCCTGTTCCGTTCCATTTCCAGTCCCTCCAGTTCGGAAGCAAAGGAAACTTACTTCATCTACCTTAATCTTCTTCATGATCAGGCGTGGGAAAAGGTCGTTGAAAATGTGGCGGAAATCACGGGGTACACGGATCGGCGCGATCTGGAACTGAAATGCATGCAGATTTTTGCCGCCGTAGAATTTCCCATCATTTTGGAAAGCAATAATAAAGATTCTTTCATTTCTCACTACACAGACTCCACCACACTGGAAAGATATGTGGACATCCTCATGGACAATGCAGCCTCCACAAAAGGAGAAAAAAATATTTATCTGGAAGAAATACTGCACGGAGTGAAATAATAAAAACGGATTCCCTGCCAATTTGCAACAGGTGAATCCGTTTTTTTGTTGTCTTTTTACTGTTATTTTTTACAGTTCTTTCTTTTTACGACAAAGCTTTTTAAAGGGACTTGCAATGCATCCATCATTGTCTCAACCGTTTCCGCTTCCGTCATCTCCATGGCTTTTCTTACAATAAGTTCACAGGCTCTCGCATCATCCATCGCCTGATGATGACGGAATTCGAAACCTAAATGCTCTGCCACCGTATTTAACTTATGATTGGGCAGTTCCTTCCACAGTGTGCGGGAAAGAGACACCGTATCCCCGTAAAGAAAAGATATATCCGGCAAATCATAGACATCCAGCGCAGATGCCAATACTCCCATATCGAAGGGAGCATTATGAGCAAAAATAATACGCCCTTCCAGATACTCTGCCACTTCTTCCCAATAAACGGAAAAAGGTTTTTCATTTTCTACATCTTCCGGATGAATACCGTTCACCCGCATACAGCCTTTGTCAAAATTCATACTTTTCGGCTTAATCAGACGATACCATTCTTCCGTGATTTTTTCCCCGTCGCTCATGACGATGCCGAGGGAACAAGCGCTGCCGGGCCCCCAGTAGGCGGTTTCAAAATCGATGGCGCCATACTTTATGCCACTTTTAAATCTCTGTTTCAAACTCGCAAGTCTCTCCTTCCAGCCAGCCCGTTTCCACATCTCTGTCAAAAGCGGACTTCATGCGCCGTGCCAGTTCGTTTCTTGCGGCAGCGACTTTTTTTCGGTTTTCCTTGAATCCGGTGATGACCACAAGAATATTTTCCGTTTCTTTTGTGATCTGTCCTGCCGTGCCTTCTTCACACAGCCATATTTTGGTACAAATCTTATCTCCTAATTTGACGGGATAGCCCTCTTCATTTGTTATTTCAAGAGCCGTTTTTCTGTCTCCCATGTCATAAGCCCGGATATTTACATGAAATTTTATCATTCCCGCCCGAACGATATCGGAAATCGGATCGACTCTTTCCAACATATCCGAACCGGCCAGTTCTTCCAAAGTAGCTGATTTCGGCGTATTTAAAATTTCCGGCGCTTCTTCTTTCTCCTCCGATTCGGCAATGCCGAGCCGTTCCTTATATTCCGTGCATATTCTGTCCAGATCCGTTTCTTTTCCCGTTATGCCCGCTTTTTTCAGATTTTCCCGATAAAGAGCTCGGTCCGTATCTCCCCATCGGGGATTCATCTTTAAAAGCAGATTCGCTTCCGTGCAGCAGCGGCGGCGGAAAGCTTCCGCTTCCATATTCACTCTCTCATTATTGACCGCCCGGACCGCTATGATCCCCATGCATAAGCCCGGAATTTTTTCAAACAACTCTTTTGCTGCCATTATTTTCATTTTAAAACCCTCGCTTCCTCTACAGGTTTTAGTGTATTACAAAAAAGGAAAACTGACAAATATCAATCTTCTGACTTTGATTTTCCTTCCTCTCTCCGTTTCGTTCTGCCTCCGCTCATTCTTGTTTCTCCTGCCTGTTTCTTTATAAAATTTCCTTTTATCACAAATAACCGTATATAGACGGTTTTGCCGTCCCATAACAAAAAGGGCACTTCCTATCGGAAAAATGCCCTTTTCTTTTAAAGAAAATATTAACCTAAAAATCCTCTCATCTTCTGTGCTTCCACAACACGCTGAAGTGCAAGCATATAAGCGGCCAGACGATAGGTCACATGATATTTTTCTTTCAGTGCCAGTACGTCTTCATAACCTTGGCGCATTTTAATTTTCAGTTTTTCGTTGTATTCATCTTCCGTCCAGTAATAGCCCGTGCGGTTCTGCACCCATTCGAAATAAGAACCTACCACGCCGCCCACATTGGACATGACGTCGGGAAGAACTTCTATCCCCTGCTCTTCAAAGTAAGTATCCGCCTCTTCCGTGGTCGGACCGTTTGCTCCTTCCAAGATCAGCTTCGCTTTTACTTTTCTCATTGTTTTTTCATTCAGCTGATTCTCCATGGCTGCCACAAATACGACATCCACATCCTGTTCAAAGAGCTCGTCATCGGGAATGAGCACAGCTCCGTCTTCCGTATATCCTGCCAGAGATCTGCCGTGAGAGTTGGCATAAACATACATATCTTCGATATTAAGTCCTTTCGGATTATACCAAGTTCCGTTGATGTCTCCTACACAGATAATTTTTACCCCTGCTTTGTGCATTAAGAGAGCACCTACGGACCCGACATTTCCGAATCCTTGTACGAGCATGGTCAGTTCATCCATCTTTTTATGATTCTTTTCGCACCATGTTTCGAGGGTATATGCCAAGCCTCTTCCCGTCGCTTCATTCCGTCCCAGAGAGCCGCCCACGGGAAGCGGTTTTCCCGTAACAACGCCGGGCTGCCATGTGCCGGAAAGAGCCGCATATTCATCGGCAATCCACGCCATAATCTGTCCGTTTGTATTCACGTCCGGTGCAGGGACGTCTTTATCGGGTCCGATGATCGGGAAAATTTTCCTTACATATCCGCGGGTCAGTCGCTGTAATTCTCTTTCGGAAAGTGCATGCGGTTCTACCTTGATGCCCCCTTTGGCGCCGCCGTAAGGAATATTTCCGATCGCATTTTTAATGGTCATCCATGCTGCCAGCGCTTTTACTTCATTTTCATCGGAATCGGGATGGAAACGAATTCCTCCCTTGGCAGCTCCTCTTGCCGTATTATGCTGTACCCGGTAGCCGGAGAAAACTTTGACTTTTCCGTCATCCATGGTGATCGGGATGCTTACGGTCAATTCTCTTTCCGGATAACGGACGAATTCATATTCATCTTTTTCATACCCCAGTACTTCTGCCGCTTTGTCCAAAACGTGGAGCATATTTTCATAAGGATTGTAATTTGCCATTCTATCACCTCAAAAAATTAATGGGAACATCTTTATTTACTATACCACTTTTATTTGCATTATACACTTACATGATTAATAAATGAGTTATTTCTATAATTAAGCCGTCTGTTTATATTTTTTGTTATACCTTTTTCGTCTGTAGTTCAATCATAAATAAAAAACCGCTTCTCTTTTCAGAAAAGCGGATATGTTGCATTTTATTTTAAATCAGCCCTCTCAGGACGATAATGAAAATGAGGAGAGGCAGGACAAATTGGAAATACGGTTTGAGCCAGCGGGGAAATTTTACGCCTTCTCCGATATTGACTTCTTTCAGATAATTGTCAAATCCCCAGCCGTATTTGCCGGCGCAGAAAAGGGCAAATATAAGAGAACCGATAGGAAGAACCAGATTGCTGACGATGAAATCTTCGCTGTCAAGAATGCCTCTTTCTCCTATGATCTGCACATTTTCCCATATGCTGAAACCGAGTATGCAGGGAATGCTTCCGAAAAAGACAAGGGGCAATAATATATAAACCGTTTTTTTCCGGCTCCAATGAAAATTGTCCATACAATTTCCGATGAGTGCTTCAAATACGGCGGTCACCGTAGAGAAGCTGGCAAAAGTCATAAATACGAAGAATAAGGTACCCCAAAGCTGTCCCATCGTCATGTTGGTGAAAATATTGGGAAGGGTAACAAAAATCAGAGAAGGTCCCTGATCGGGTTTGACGCCGAAAGCAAAGCAGGCGGGGAATATGATCATCCCTGCAAGAAGAGCCACGAAAGTATCCAATGCGGTGATACGGATCGCTTCGCCGCCGAGGCTGTTTTTCTTATCCATGTAGCTCGCAAATATTTCCATGGAGCCCTGTCCTACGGAAAGTGTGAAAAAAGCCTGATTCATGGCAGCGGTTGCCACATTTCCGAGCCCTGCCGCCGTCGCCCTGTCCCAGTCGGGAAGAAGATAAAATTCAAGTCCCGCACCGCCTCCGGGAAGGAGCATGCTGTTCACCGCCAAAATGACGATAAGCCCCAAAAGGCCGAGCATCATGAACTTGGTTACCTTTTCAAGACTGCCTTGGACGCCGCCGGCGCAAATAAGAAATCCCACAATAACGGTGAGTCCCATGAAAAGCAGGAGTTCCATCGGATTGGAAACCATCTGACCGAAAGCGGCTTCCACCTGATCCGGCGTGGCGCCGTTAAAACTTCCTTTAAGAAAACGCCAAAAATAGTCCACCATCCATCCTGAAATCGTGGTGTAATAAATCATCAGTATATAAGAACCGACGAGACAGACCCAGCCGTGAATATGCCAATAAGTTCCTTTCGGTTCCAAAGCTTGAAATCCCCGAAGCACGCTCTTCCTGCTGGCGCGGCCGACGGCGAGTTCCATGGTAACCACGGGAATTCCCATCAAAATCAAAAAGGCAAGATAAAAAAGAACAAAAACGGCGCCGCCGTATTCTCCCGTCACATAGGGAAATTTCCATACATTCCCGATACCTATGGCACAGCCGGCACTCACCAAAAGAAATCCGAGTCGCGATTTAAAACTGTCTCTCTCTTCCATTCTTCTCTCCTCCCTTTCAACTCATCCGTTTTTATTACATCAACCCTCGAACAAGGATCACAAGGATCAAAATCGGCAGGACAAACTGAAAATAAGGCTTCAGCAGCGCCGGCATTTTGAGTCCCTTCCCCTTATTCACTTCTTCTATATATCTGTCAAATCCCCAGCCCCATTTGGTTACGCAGAAAAGCAAATAAATAAGGGCTCCTCCGGGAAGAAGCAGGTTGCTCACTATGAAATCTTCACTGTCCAAGACATCTCTGCTGCCGATAAAATGCATATCGCTCCACAGGTTATAACCGAGTACGCAGGGAATGCTGAGGAAGAAAATTAAAATTAAATTGATAAGAACCGCTTTTTTACGGGACCAGCCGAAATTGTCGATGGCACAGGCAATCAAATTTTCAAACACCGCCGTTACCGTAGAAAAGCTGGCAAAAGTCATAAATACAAAAAAGAGGGCACCCCAGATTTGCCCGAAAGGCATATTGGTAAATATTTGGGGAAGTGTGATAAAAATCAAAGACGGTCCCTGATCGGGATGAACGCCGAAAGCAAAGCAGGCGGGAAAAATAATCAATCCCGACATGAAAGCCACAAAGGTATCGAGAATGGTGATTCTTACCGCTTCTCCGGTAAGTGTAAAATCATCGGACATATAGCTGCCGAATATTTCTATCGCCGCAATCCCCAGCGACAAAGTAAAGAAGGCCTGATTCATGGCGGCAGACGCCACATTTCCGAGACCCGCTTCCACCGCTCTGTTCCAGTCGGGCAGAAGATAAAAGGCAAGACCTTCTCCGCCGCCTTCCAAAAACAGGCTGTTTCCTGCCAGAATGACGATAAGGAGAAGCAGTCCGATCATCATTATTTTATTGACCCGTTCCAATCCGCCGCGGACACCGAATCCGCAAACGGCAAAACCCATAAAAACGGTGATGGCCATGAAAATTCCCATCTCCCAAGGATTCCCGAGCATGGCGCCGAAGACTCCTCCCATAGCGCCGGCAGGAACATCAATGAAAGTTCCGTTGATAAATTTCCAGAAATAAGCAAGCATCCATCCCGATACAGTGGTGTAATACATCATGAGAAGATAGCAGCCGAGAATACAGAACCAGCCGTGAATATGCCAAAAACTTCCTTCCGGTTCCAGCTTTTTATATCCTAAAACGGCACTCTTCCGGCTTCCTCTGCCGACGGCAAGTTCCATGGTCATTACAGGAATTCCCATCAAAATCAAAAAGGCCAGATAAAACAGCACAAAAACAGCGCCGCCGTACTGTCCGGCAATATAAGGAAATTTCCAAACATTTCCTATGCCGATGGCACAACCTGCGCTGACCAAAAGAAATCCCAGACGGGACTTGAATGTATCTCTTTCTCCCATGTTCCTCTGCTCCGTCAATTGAAAAGAACACTGCCTGTTGTTTCCCTAAAAGGAAATTCTGTCTTTTTATAAATCAGTGTCTTTTGTAAATTTTTATGTATTGTTACTATCATAACGCAAAGTTATGATTCTGCCAATACGGAAATCCCTGTTGATTCAAAGATAAAAGATTTTTCTGTTTTTTGAAAAATAAAAGATCCTTTCGGTATTCGAAAAGATCTGTTTTATTTTTTTTACGGTTTTTCGAAACGGTTCCTATTCAGGAGAAATATTTTTTCTGAAAGGGAACAGAGGATACGGTGAAGCTTTTTTCATTTAAATACGCCAAAAGTCCTTCTTCCGTTTGAAAAGAAAGACGCCATGCACAAAGAAGCTGTCCTTTTTCACCGTAACTTTTATTGATTTTCTTCTTACCGTATTTATCGTCTCCCAAAAGAGGATATCCTATATGCGCCATCTGGCTTCTGATCTGATGGGTCCGTCCCGTCAAGAGCCGGCATTCCACAAGGGAAAGGCCGTCCTTTATCTGTTTTACTTTATATTCGGTGACGGCGGTTTTTGCCCCTTTGACAGGCTCGGAAGATAGGAATACTCTGTTTTGCTTTGCATCTTTAAACAGATAGTGTACCAATTTTCCGGATTTATTTTTCATTTCTCCAAGAACCGTACAAAGATAGGTTTTTCGAATCCCCCCCGTTTCAAAGAGGCGGTCAAGAATTTTTTTGCTTTCTTCTGTTTTGGCAATCACCATCAGTCCGCTTGTATGAAAATCGATACGGTGCACCATGTACGCAGGTTTTTCATTTTTCTCCCGTAAATATTCATTCACTTCATCGATCAAAGTGTGCTTGGTTCTTCCCGTGATATCCATGCAGAGAATACCTGCTTTTTTATCGACAATCAGTATCTGATCATCTTCATAAACGACGGAAAAATCAGGATCCCTCTTCTGCTCGGGAAGAAAAGAAACGATCCTGTCCTCCCGAGAAAGGCGGTATGAAGGATCTTCATTCTTTCCGTTTACTTTTAATTTTTTCTTCCGGAGTGCTTTCATCAAAAGGCTGCGGGGCCAGCCGGCCTGCTCCTCCATAAACCGATCGAGCCTCTTTCCTTCGTCCTTGCCCTGTACGGCAAATTCTTTCATAACTTCTTCCTCTGCCTTCATACGAGATTTTTATACGAGAATCAAAATTTTTCATTCCGCCGGTTATTGAACATTTCTACGAAAACATCTTTTCTTCATCTGCGATACGTCTTTTCAATCATTATAAAATAAAAAAGAAAAAGTGCCTGCTTTGAAGAGCGGACACTTTTTTGCATCAATCCAAACTTTTGGCAAGGCGGTACATATTGACATAGATTTCTTTTGCATTTTCGTCATTATCTGCGATTTCCACATCGCCGGCCGGTATGGGATTTCCCGATGTATCATAAGCTGCTTTTCTACGAAGGAGCAAACGATATTTCACATCGGAGCCGTACAGATCCGCTCCTGCGGCGATTTCGGACTCCACCACCGCTTTGACTGTTTTATTATTTCCGTAGGCGGGATAATCCAAAGGATCCGCATAGATTTCCGTATAAGTCATGCCGCGGATAACGGGCAAACTCCCCGCCGGTGCATAATCTTTCAGCAATGTATCCGTATCCAGATAAACACGCTGTTTTCCGTCCATAAAGATGACGGCATAGCGATCATAATCATTAAATAATTTATCCGGTTTTATCTTGGGAGCCGCCATAACCGCCGCCGGTATGAACAGACAGGCCGCCAGAAAGAAAGAGATGATTTTTTTCATAGACCCTCCTTATTATTCTTGAATTTTGGTCATTTTCTAAATTATCATATCATGTGAACCTTATTTTTCCAACACTTTGACAAAACCGCCGCCGAATTTCGTATGTTGAAGCCATCGGGATAAGTCGAAAGGATACTCTTTTCCTTCATCCCAAAGGGTACAAATCGTTCTTCCTTCTTTTTCTTCCATTCTCACGATGATCATCCAATGCCAATGATAAGGTATCGGTTCGCCGCCGCTGTGAAGATTTAAAAATCCCACGGGCGAATCGGATTTCAGTCCTTCTTCAATAAAAGTTTTCACTTTTTCAAAAGACGGCGCAAGAATTTTCACCGGCGGGATCGGAAGAGCCTTTGCTTCCAAAGAGAACCCGTTGTCTTTAAAATATTCATTCAGTCCCTCTTCCAGCCATCTTGATTTATATAAACCGTGCATCCGGGGCGTAGCGTATTTCCATATTTCAAGCATCATTTTTTCCGCTTCCGCCTGATCGGTAATCTTCAGCCCTCTGTATTTTCTCTGCATATATGCAGCCATCAGATCGG
>URAA01000029.1 GCA_900545785.1 uncultured Dialister sp.
GTAGCTCTCTGTTCAGCGTTCAGCTGATCTTCACGAGCCATGAGACGAGCGATGATCTGAGCCAGTTCATAACGGGTCATGTTTCTTTCGCCCTTGAATGTGCCGTCCGGATATCCTTCTACAACGCCCTGGTCGGACAGATCGGATACTGCCTGATAAGCCCAGTCATCGGTGGATACATCGGAGAACGGATTTGCAGCGTATGCGGATACGCCTGCGGTGAGTGCTGCTGCTGCAGCGATTGCGAGAATCTTTTTCATAGTTTTTCTCCTTCTGAAAAAAATTTTTTTATCCCTTTTGATACGGATTCAGAAGAAGTATACAAGAGTGACCGTGTTTCCTCTGCTTTCTTCGTGACTCCATAAAGCAGCAAGGCAGGGACTTGCCTTATTGCTCCACTACATCGTACCTCAATTGCTGTTTTTTTGCAAGTTTAACCTATTCTTTTATCCGATAAATACAGGCTTTTTCCCCTTTTCCCCTTTTTTACTTTTCTCATATTTCTTTCTGTTTTTCTAATCTTATTTTCATTATTACCATTATTATTATGATAAAATCTGATTTTTGCATTCTCTATTATTATTAGAAAAAAATCTCCTTTTTCTCTCTTTTTTAATATTTTATTGAATCTCGGTCAACTATAGATTTTTCTTATACATTAATTATATTTCTTTTATATGACAGCTCCCGATTTTCCTCTACCATACTTGGTATACTCCCTTTTTCCTTCTTTTTCTGATACCCTCCCTGAAAAGAAAGAAAAGGCAGAGGATTGATTCCAATGGCGGCAAGGCAAATCAAAAAACGAAAAGTTGACGGGACGGACAAGTTCATTTCATTTATATTTCATTTTATATAGTATTTTAAATAAAAGAAATCCCTGCCACAAAAATGACAGGGACTCTTTTGATTGTCCGATAATGAAATTTCCGAAAAATCAGAATGTATAGTTCAGTTCGATGCCCCAGACATCATCGGGATCTTCACCGTCTTTAATATCAGCGGCAAAGCTGTAGTATGCATCAAGTTCTACATTTTTCCGGAGAGCGACTCCTACTTTGGCATGCCAGAAGGTGATATCCTCATCCAGTGCGAAATTGATATGATCCGTCAAATCGAGAGCGGACTGACCCATCAACATAGAGCCTGCTTCTGCATCCACATAGTGAACGCCGACGCTGAAAGTGCCGGGCTTATCCAAGTCCACTTCGCCGAAGGTAACGCCGGCAGTCCAAAGATTTGCTTTTCCTTTATATCCGTTTATCGTTTCTTTGGTTTCTACATAGTCGCCGTCAACGGTGACGGGGCCGAGAGCAAAGTTCGCCCCTGCACCCCAGACTTTTGCATCACGCACGGTATTTCTGCCGTCAGACACATCTTCCGTGTTTTCCAGATAGAAACCGGAGAGTCCGACGGGACCTGCGTTGCCCGTAATTTTTCCGTACCATGCTTCAGCCGGGGAGAATTCCGGCAAGTCTTCATCAAAATCGGTTAAGTTGTACAGATTGGCATCCTGGAAGCGGCCGAAACCGAATTCAAGACCGATTTTTCCTGTATCGTACCCTGCGACAATGCCGTCGAAGCGGACATCTTCATCCCAGAAAGTACCTGTCTGATCGAGAGCCACGCCCTGACGGCCGATATCGATGTAAGATGCATCATTCGGTGTGTAGCGGACATGGATGCGGTCCATTTCTACGCCTGCGCTTTCACTGTCTTTGAAATCAAATTCGCTTACCATACGGCCCGAAACGGTGACTTTGTCATTCACTTCCGCATCGACATTGATTCTCATACGACCTGCCCAAGTATCTTCATGTTCCGTCAGAGAAACAAGGTTGCGCTGGTACTGCATGCGGGCATCGCCGGACCAGTAGAGATTTCCTGCTTTCTTTTCCAAATCGGTTACGCGGACGCCTAAGTTTGCCAGTTCGTCCGCATATTCTCCTGCGAGTCTTTCTACGACGGCTCTCTGCTCAGCATTCAGCTGATCTTCCCGTGCCATGAGACGAGCGATGATCTGAGCCAGTTCATAACGGGTCATGTTTCTTTCGCCCTTGAATGTGCCGTCCGGATATCCTTCTACGATGCCCTGATCGGACAGGTCGGATACTGCCTGATACGCCCAGTCTTCCGTGGACACATCGGAGAAGGGATTGGCAGCGTAGGCGGATACGCCTGCGGTGAGTGCTGCCGCAGCAGCAATTGCGAGAATCTTTTTCATGTTCTTCTCTCCTTTTAAAAAATAGGGGGCTCTGTCAAAATCATGAAAAAGAAAAATCTTGCAAGAGTTACCGTGTTTCCTCTGCTCTTTTCCTTTTTCAATCCTCGCGAAAAGCAGAGCTTCTTTTTCGCTCTCCCCATTATACCCGTAAAATTAGTTTTTATCAAGTTTTCTCCAATTTTTCATTTAGAATATGTCAATTAAACAATTTTAAAATCTTTGTATATTTAATAATGTTCTTAATATTATCCTTTTTTATTTTTCTCTCATCCATGAAAAAACTCCGCCCTTCCGAAGAACAGCGGAGATTTTACTTTGTCACGTTCAGATGAATTTTTTCTTTTATGCTTCCGATTTTTCTTCCACGACGGAAATGTGAACCGTTCCCGTCACGTTCTGATGCACCCAGACTTCCACATCGTATTCTCCCGTGGTTTTGATCGGAGTTTTCAATTTGATATTTTTCTTATCCAGTTTGAATTTATATTGTGCTTCCACGGCATCGCAAATATCTTTAGCGGTGACGCTTCCGAAAACACGGCCGTCTTCTCCCGTTTTCACGGGGATCACCGCATTGACCGCTTTCAGCTGGGATGCCATGATGACCGCTTCATCGGCAGCCACTTGGGATTTGAATTCTTTCGACTCTTTCCGTTGTGCCGCCGTGTTCAGGTTTGCTTTATTTCCTTCCACGCCGAGGCCGCGGCGGATCAGGACATTTCTGCCGTAGCCGTCAGCCACTTCGACGACGTCCCCTCGTTTTCCCAATTTTTTTACATCTTGTGTCAATACTACTTTCATTCCTGTTCCTCCTCTATCTGTTTACGAACCGCCGCCGTAACAGCAGCAGTCAAATCATTTATATTGCCTGTATCGCCGAACTGCGCTCCCGCCACCGTCTGATGGCCGCCGCCGCCGACGGATTCCATGACAACCTGTACATTGACGCTTCCGTCGGACCGGGCGGAGAGGCAGAGTCCTTTATCGGTGTGGTAAAAGAGGAAGCTGCACCGGATCCCCTGTACTTTGACAAGGAAGTCGGAAATTTTCCCTGCCACGATCTGGGAATCTTCCAGTCCTTTCGGACATTCGGCAAATACCATATAGTTGTCCACGATCTGCATTTTTGCGAGAATGGCGGCTTTTATTTTGATAAATTCCATATCCACCGCAAAAAGCTTGTTTACCAGCGCCGTATCGGCTCCGCAGCGGCGGAGGTAGCTGGCGGCATCGAAAGTTCTTACGCTGGTTTGGACGGCAAAGCTCTTTGTGTCCACCACCATGCCTGCATAGAGGCAGGACGCTTCCAGTACGTTCATTTCTTCTTCGCCGCCGTAGTACTGGATGAGTTCCGTCACAAGTTCCGCCGATGATGACGAGGACGGTTCCATATAGGTGAGAAGCGGGCTTTCTATCATCGTCTTTGCCCGCCTGTGATGATCGATGACCACTTTCTTTTCTACTTTTTTCAAAAGTTCGGGAGCTGCCACCAGTTCGGGGATATGGGTATCCACGATGACGAGGAGCGTTTTTTCCGTAACGAGCCCTTTTGCTTTTCCTTCATCGATGAGAAGACCGTCGGCAAGACCGCTTTTTCTGATGGCTTCTATCATTTTCTTTGATGTGTCATCTTGTTTGGAAAGGACGATATGTACATCTTTTCCCGATATTCTCGCCAGATGGGAAACGCCCACGGCAGCCCCTAAAGCATCGAAATCTTCGTGTGCATGGCCCATGACAAGGATCTGATCCGCTTCATTGACGATTTCCCGAAGGGCCTGCGCGATGACCCGGGCACGGACACGGGTGTTGCTGACGGAAGTCGGCGCTTTTCCGCCGAAAGCTTTCACGTCATTTCCGAGGCGGACAACCGCCTGATCGCCGCCGCGGCCGAGGGCAAGATCGAGGGTGACCTGCGCTTCTTCATATTGTTTGGCAAAAGATTCTTCACTTTTTACGATACCGATGGAAAGGGTGACGGGTATGCGGTTCACCGTATGGATTTCCCGTACCTGATCCAAGATGTCGAAATTATTGTCCATCATATTTTGCAGCGCTTTTGAAGAAATGCATGCCACAAAATCGGAGCTGCTGTATTGTTTGATAAATCCCTTCTGCGCATTGAAGGTGCTGAGCACTTTTTCCGTCACGTCTGCCAGGAGGGCGGATCGTTCCACGTCGGTCATGTCTGCCGTAACTTCCTGTGCATTGTCGATACGGATCAGACAGAAAACGGGCCTTGATTCTTCCGCTTCTCTGACGGCTTTGTCCGCATCGCTCCGGTCCATGAAATAGAAAACCATGTGCGGCTCGTCATTTTCGTTTTCTCCGGGGATAAATTTATGAAATACCCGATAGCGGGTTCCTTCGGAATAGCAGTCAAACCATCCTGTTTTTCCCCATATTTTGAAAACTTTCTGTCCCTGCACGATGTCTCTGAAAGAAGTCCCTTCTTCGGCAGAAGAGATCCACGAACGGAAAACGCCGTTTGTCCAGACCAGTTTCTTTTTTTCATCCATGACGGCAATACCGACGGGAAGATTTTTTACCGCATAGGAAGTGCCGGCACTTACGGCGTAGGACAGATTGTCCAGATACTGCATGAGCAGTCTTTCCTGCATCATGTCCCGCCTCTTTATCCAGACGATGCAGGCTGCCACGACGATGAACAGCAGAAGGCCGAGCTGCCAGTTCTGGGTGGCAAGGATCACCACCGCCAGAAGCAGGAGGATGATCATGACTTTTGATGTTTTGTCATATACCCAAATATCGCTGAGCATAATATTTCCTGAAATTTCCTTTCCGTACCTCTCATTACTGCAAAGAGAGGACTGTGAATTACTGATAATTTCTCTTTTTTCTGTAGGACAAAATCATGTCGGAGAGGCCCAAAAGAACGATAAATGTTTGTACAAACCCGACAAAGACGGATAAAATCGCAACGGGCCAACGCAGTGCTTTCACAAAGGGATACTGACGGGGCGCCCACCAGAGAGTGGCAAGTCCTTGGAGCCAGAAGATGAAAAAGCAGAAGAGTCCCAGGTTATAGCCGACGAATGCCACCGTTTCCTGCCCTTTCATAAAATATTCAAGACCGTTTGCCAGAATGTACAAAACGGCAAAAATTCTCGGAAATTCCCATCTTTCCAAAGGAGGCAGCACGGGAATGTCTTTGATTCCCATACGGGTGAAAACCATTTTTCCCAAAGTCATGGATGCCCAGGAGTAGAAAAGGGCGGCTCCCACGGCTGCAAAGGGAAGGGATTTTCGGATGATTTCCATCATTTCTTTCACATTCGCCTGCGCCTCGGTGAGAAGGGCTCCCGTGTAAAACTGTTCCATCTGCGCCATCATTTCCGCTTCCATACCGTCCAGCGCTCCGCCGAAAAGAACGGAAGGCATATTCAGCACGTACATGGCGGCAACAGCTTCTCCGATAAGGGCGGCAAGAACGGCTGCGGCTCCCGTGAGCAGTGTCACTTGGGCGGATACTTTATTTTTATAACAAATCCCCATGACAACGCCTAAAATACCGAAAATGGCACAAAGAAAAGCGGCGGAAATGATCCCGAAAAAGACGGAGTCCAATATCATGACGCCGGCTGTGACGATGAGGGACCAATGGAGTCCTTCTTTCATTCCCAGATACGCAATGGGCAGGGGAATCAGAAGAAAAACAATGCTTGATACGAGGGGCATGTAAAAGCCGATGACGGAAAGCACGACGGCAAGCGCCGTACAGGTTCCTGCCAAAACGACGGAATTCGCTCCTCCTGATTTATATTCGTCCATAACATCTCCCAATCAATTTTTATACATCATCAACATAAAGAAATTTTTTCATTCTTTTCATATCTGCTATTGTACTCTTTATTTTACCATATCGAGGAAAGCGGAATGTCATAAAAAAATCCGCCCCCGAAAAGGGACGGATCGATAAAGCGATTCTTATCTTATTTCTTGAATGATCGGGAGAATCATCGGTCTCCGTTTCGTCTTTTCAAAGAAATATTTGCCGAGGGAATCTCTGATCTGTGTTTTGATGAAATTCCATTCCGCCACATTGCCGGTGTGGCATTTTTCCAAGACGGATTCCACTCTGTCTTTTGCACCCTTCATGAGATCTTCGCTGTCTCTTACATAGACGAAGCCACGGGAAACGATGTCCGGCCCTGCGGCTACACGGTTGCTTCCTTTTTCAAGGGCAATGACGACGATGAGCACGCCGTCTTCGGAAAGCTGCTGTCTGTCACGGATGACGATATTTCCTACATCGCCCACGCCGAGACCGTCGACAAGAACGGCACCGGCCTGTACTTTTCCGATGATTTTTCCGCTTCTGTTCGTAAATTCAAGAACGGATCCGTTTTCACCGATGAGGATATTTTGTTTCTGTACGCCCAGTGTTTCCGCCAGTTCCGCATGAGCGGCGAGCATACGGTATTCGCCGTGAAGAGGAACGAAAAATTTCGGACGGACGAGAGAAAGCATGGTTTTCAAGTCTTCCTGCGAACCGTGGCCCGATACATGGACCCTTGCGGTATGGGAGGAAATCACTTTTGCTCCGAGAAGCATGAGGCGGTCGATGGTTCTTCCTACGCTCATTTCATTTCCCGGAATGGGGGAAGCGGAAATGATGACCGTGTCGCCTGCATGGATCTGTACCTGCCTGTGACTTCCGTCGGCCATACGGGAAAGGCCTGCCATAGGCTCCCCTTGGCTTCCCGTGGTGAGAATGCATATTTTGTCGTCCCGATAACGGTTTAATTCTTCCGGCTCTATAAAAGTTCCTTCCGGCGCTTTCAGGTATCCCATATCAAGGGCGATACCCACCACATTGACCATGGATCTGCCGAAAACGCAGACTTTTCTCTTGTAAGCGACTGCCGCATCGATCGCCATCTGGATACGGGACACATTGGATGCAAAAGTGGCAAGAATGATCCGCCCTTTGGCTTCTCCGTAAGCAGTCTTCAGCGACTTGGAAACAACTGCTTCCGACGGAGTGTAGCCGGGATTTTGTGCATTTGTCGAATCGGCGCAGAGAATGAGCACCCCTCGGTGGCCCAGTTCCGCCAATTTATATAAATCGGTCTGCACACCGTCCAAGGGAGAGTGATCGATTTTGAAATCTCCCGTATGAACCACCGTCCCGACGGGGGTGCGGAGATAAATGCCGCAGGAGTCGGGAATGGAATGGCAGACATGGAAAAAGCCGAATTTGAATGAGCCGATTTTAAATTCTTCATCGACGGTGACCATATTCAAACTGTACCGTCCGATTTTATGTTCTTTCAATTTTCCTTCGATGAGTCCGCAGGTCAGGCGTGTCGCATAGACGGGAGCGGATACATCGCGGAGAAGATAGGCAAGAGAGCCGATATGGTCCTCATGGCCGTGAGTGATGAGAATGGCTTTTACTTTATCTCTGTTTTCAATGAGATAGCTGAAGTCGGGAATGACGATATCGATCCCCGGCATCGTTTCATCGGGAAAAGCCATGCCTGCATCTATTACGATAATTTCGTCGCCGTAACGGAATGCGGTCATGTTCTTCCCGACCTCCCCCAAGCCGCCGAGGGGGATGATCTGTAATCTGGATTTTGCCAAGATTAACCTCCTATTCAATTGTATTTACTATAATTGTTACTGTTAATATTTATAAAATGAAAGTTCCGTATCGTAGTCGCTTGTCCTATTATACCATGGATGGGAAATTTGGAAATATATTTCTTTTTCCGCCGGACATTTTCATTTTTAATTTGTTTTTCCGAAAAGTTTTCCTCTCCGGCATAAAGAGAAATCTTTTGATTTTTAATAATTTCCCTCTGGATAATCCTTTGAAACAGGTGCATAATAAAGAAAATATCTCTTTCAAATTTCACAAGGAGGATCTATGAGATCTTTGCGTATCGGCAGAATGCATGTAAAACCTTTCCCCTTCGTCAGATTGCCCGTAAAATCATTGCATGTCAACACCGCAGCCGTAAAACCGTGGCATATTTTTACATCGGTTTTTGCATTGATTGCCTTTCTTGTGATCATTGCCGATAAATGTTTCATTCATTATGCTTCTTCCAAGGAAAAATAATATTCCTTCCGTCAAAGAAATAAAAGCGGTCCCCCGAAAGGAACGCTTTTTTTATTTCTCTCTTTTCATCTTTCTGCATAAGGCAGGAATTTTTTCCGCGTCAGGTTTTCCTGATTTTTTTCATTTCTTCATTAATGACATCGGCGATCATCTTTTTTGCTTCCGCATCGGGATGAAGGCCGTCGGCAGCCAGTTCGGCAGGCATGACTTCGTAGGATTCAAAAGGTTTTGCCGTGTCGATATGCTCCTGTGTCCGTATCCAGTCATTCACTTCAAGGAAAGCTTCTTTCCAGTTTTCCGCCGTGTCCTGATGATAATATTTCCTTATATTGTCCGGATTCATCGGCGGCAGTGTGAGAAGAATCGGAATGATGCCGTTCTCCCTGCATTTTTGCTGAAGGATTTTTAAATCTTCTATCTCTTCTTCCACGGATTTTCCCATGCGTAGATTGTTCGTTCCCACCATGATGAGGAGGTATTTCACATGAAAGGGAAGGACGTCTCTTTCAAAACGGTCTCTTACCATGTAGCTTTCGTCGCCGCTTTTGGACATATTGATCGTCGGGAAATCAAGATAGTAGCCGTAATTATAAGGCCAGTCGGCAGGGCTGTAGGACATACGCCCCCCGCCGTGGCTGATGCTGTCTCCCAAAATCCCGACTTCCCAATTTTCATCGGGGTCGTTCATGATTTTTTGCGCCTCGCTCCATTCGCCGAGAGGATTTCCCCCTTCGTCCAGTCCGCGGACGCGCCAATAAAAAGTGCCGATCCGCGGCTGAGGATCAAACAGTTCGGGCAAAGTCACCGTTGCCGACCAGATGCGGTGCTGTGACGGCAGAAATCCTTCCCTGTTCTCGGGAATCTCATCGGTCACTTCGATTTCATAAGAGGCAGCGCCGGGGAGTTTCACAAAGGAATAGGCAGGATAGAGGAGAACCGTGCCGTTGCCCTGATGATAGGATACCCGCGGAACGGGGGCGGTTCTTTCCAAAAAAATGCCTTTATCTTTTATTTTTATCGGAGAGGAAAAAGAGGAAATGATCTGCCTGTCCAGACCGATCGCCCGGACACGGTAATAAATGTCTCCTTTTCCTTTGTAATTTTCAAGTATGGACATGGGAAGGATCAGGCCGTTTCGAAATACATGGGGATCTTCATAGAGGGGCGGC
Source organism: uncultured Dialister sp. (assembly GCA_900545785.1). Taxonomy (GTDB): domain Bacteria; phylum Bacillota; class Negativicutes; order Veillonellales; family Dialisteraceae; genus Dialister. The sequence continues at coordinate 9,485 of URAA01000029.1, forward strand.
CGCATTTCTTTCCGCCCGAAATATTCCGCCTGAGGAAATATCTGAAGATCGTACCAGACGGCGTTTCTGTTTTCTTCCCATTTCAAAAGAAAAAGGCTTGCGCCGCTTTCTTTCTCTTTTTCACTGTCTGTTTCCGTTTCTTTTTGTTTTACAAATTCTATTTTTTCTGCAACGGGATAGATGTCCGCCCGGGCAGGAAAGGTCATTGCTGCCAATAAAAAAAGCAAGATAAAAAATTGTTTCATATTCCTTCTCCAAGGATTTTTATGGGATCCGCTCTCGCAAAAATTCAGGAGAGAGCCGTAAATTTCCCTATATGTCGGTTGATTTCATCAGCCATGATCAGTTTGGCTTTCCAGTCGGTATGGAGACCGTCGGCGGCATATTCGCCGGGCATCGTATCATATTGTTCAAAAAAGGCCGCCGTATCGATATGATCCTGTGTCCGTATCCAATCATTCACTTTAGCAAAACGGTCTTTCCAATCTTCTGCCGTTCCTTCTCCGAAAGCATTCATGATGTTTTCAGGATTGATCGGCGCAAGGGTGAGATAAATCGGTGTGATCCCCGCTTCTCTGCATCTTTCTCCCATATACGCCAGATCGGAAATGACCGACGCCGGGTCTTCTCCTCCCCGAAGGCTGTTGGTGCCTCCCATAATTAAAAGATATTTTACGTGAAAAGGCAAGACGTCTTTATCAAAACGTTCTTTCATGGTGCGGCTCGTGTCTCCGCTCTCGGACAGGTTGATCACGGGAAAATCAAGATAAAAAGCAAGGCTGTAAGCACCGTCGGCAGGGCTGTAGGACAGGCGCCCTCCGCCGTGGCTGATGCTGTCGCCGTAAAGCCCGAAAGTCCAACCTTCAAGGGGCGTATTCAGTTCTTGGGGAATACTCCAGATCCCGAGAGCATTTCCATTTTCATCAAGACTTCTGACACGCCAGTAGAAAGTTCCCGTCCGCGGCTCATCGTCATAGCAGGCGGTATTTGTCGTCCGCCCCGACCAGATCCGATGAAGCGACGGTTCTACGGAATCCGTATTTTCCGGATATACGTCAGTGACTTCTATTTCATAAGAAACGGCGCCGGGAAAGGCTGTGAAAGAATAGACGGGATAGAGGAGCGTCATTCCTTGCACAAGATCGTATCTGTCATCGGGAATCGGAGAATGTCTCGTCACTTTCTTTACCGATCCTTCAAAGGAGATGCTTTCCGACGGATCTTCCAAAGGGTTCCCCTCCATATCATAAGGACGGACTTTCCAATATATGTCAGAAGTGACGGGAATCGGCGGATAAGAGAAAATGATTTTATTTTTCCATACTTTTTCTTTTCGGTAGAGAGGAATTTCTTCTCCTTCCCGTTCCTCAAAGAGGACAAATTCATAGCGGAGGGCATCGGGATGGCCGTCCCATTCCAGTTCATATAATTCACCGCTCTTTTCGACAGCAGAAGAGGTCTGTCCGAAGAAAGAAAGGATACAAAAAAGGAGAATAAAAAATATTTTTTTCATTTCTTTTCTCCCTTCTTTTCAACATATAATGCATCAAATCTTTTTCCCTAACGCTCTTCTTTGCATTTTCACCGCATCCGGAGGAATTTCTCCATGAGGGCCGAATAATTCGTGGTTGAGAAACTCCGGCTCCGCCGCTTCCGCAATACGGAGAGCCGCATCGGTGGCAAAGGGGCGGTGCTGATCGATTGTGGTGATATGTTTCATAATCACCTCTTCCGTCATTTCTTTCGGAGGTGTCCTGTCAAAAGTTCTGCGGTATACCCCCGAGAGAGAGCAGGAAAGGTGGATTCCGCGGATCAATTTTTTCATTTCTCTCAGATTGCGGAGCATTTTTACCACCGCATCGGCGCCGTCTTTTTCCGTTTCCACATCGGGAACGGTATTCATGTAATGCCCCGTGTCGAGCATCACCCCGACATTGTCATAGGGAAGGCGGGAGAAGAAATAGTCAAGTTCTTCCGGTGTGAGCGCTGAAAGGCCGGGCCAGAAAATATTTTCAAAAAGCACTTCCACATCGGGCGGCACTTCGCCCTTCACTTTTTTATAAATCTCCGCCGTCAGGTCAAGAACTTCTTTGGAGGAATAGCGGAATTTTCCCGTCCATGCTTCTTCTATCCGGCAGTTTGCCACATGCCAGACGAGATAGGCAGGTTTTTCCGCAAGAGCGGCACGGATATTTTTCCTGATTTCTTCAAGCCACCCTTCGGGGGTATCGGCTCCGCAGAAAGGAATATGTGTCCCTTCGGCGGAACTTTCTTTTTTGTATTCTTCTCTGTTTCCTATATAAAAATCCACCCAGTCGGGCCAAAACTTCAAATGCGCTCCCACGGAAAGTTTCGTAAAAGGCGTCTCCGACGGCGTTGTCCCGTAAACCAGGTTTTCAATTCCGTCAAGCCCGAGGGAGCGGATCAGCTCTTCCGTTTCACTCTCTTTTTCTCCGGGCATGACATAATGACTCACCAATTCAACCATATTTTCCTCTTTTTCTGCGGCTTTTGCCGCTCTGAATCATCCCTCAGAATCCTTTGATTTGTTTTTCATCTTTCATATCGAAAATATCGCCGTAAGCTGCATTTGCCAATGCTTTGATGGCATAGACACAGTTTTGGGAAGCGGAATAAATATACCGATCATCCAAGTATTTGATGTTTTGCGATGCTCTCATGGCCTGCACCGCCGGATTTGTCAGAAAAGCATCTCTGAAATTTCCCGCTCCCGTTTCATCGGATTTTCTGTCGGAGGAAACGATGAAGAAATCGGGATCCGCTTTTACAATAAGTTCCGGCGCTACCATTTGTCCGTTGGAAACGCCCATTTCTCCGATGGCATTTTTCACCCTTGCCCTCGTGAGCAGTTCATGGTACATCGACCCGGGACCGCCGTAACGGGTCATCTGGGAAACGAGGAAAGCCGTCGGCGGCGGATCTGTTCTTTTCCCGAGAGTATCGTCTATTTCTTTCAGCTGCCTCTCCATTTCGGCGATCACTTTCTTTCCCCGCTCCCTTTCTCCCGTGGCGGCAGCAATGATTTCCACATCCTGCTTCACTTGGGAAATCGATTTCGGCCCGTCGATCATGATCACCGGATACCCTAAATTTCTCCACATATCAAGTTCTGCCGGCTTCGTGTACGAAGAAGCGACGATCAGATCGGGATTGGCTCTCGTCAGTATTTCCATGGATAGGCCGTTCAAAGGAATCACAAGAGGAATGTCTTTCGTTTCTTCCGCTATATAAGAAATTCCCGAATCTTTGTCGGCAACGAAGCACGCCGCCAGACGGGAAGGCTCCGCAACGGAAAGAAGCATCGTATTCACCGACGACGACGTTCCCAAAATGCGCATCGGCTTATGAGGTATGGTCACTTCATGACCGAAAGCGTCGGTCACTTTGTAAGAAGTGCCGCTTCCCTCATCTGCCGCTTTTTTCATGGAACAGCCCGTCAGCACAAGAAAGATGAGCAGTGTAAATAAAAGAAGCGCCTGAAAATTTCCCTTTTTTTCAAACATATCAATCTCCTCATTAAAAAATAATTTCTTTTTTATCAGTGTAATAGGATGGAAAGAAATCGTCAAATCAATTCCCTTTTGAAAAAACTTTCCTTTCCCTGTTTCTTCATCTCTTTGTCC
>URAA01000030.1 GCA_900545785.1 uncultured Dialister sp.
TGAACCTATCTTCACCCCTTCCACCAAAGCACCGGTGGGAGAACATGATCTGAACATTTCCATGGAAGAAGGCGTGGAATGGGTAGAAAAAACATTCCCCGGCAAAGGGAAAGAATATATGGAAAAACTCCGCGATCTGACTCTGGCGCTGTACAAGAAATGTGCCGACTATGCATTGTCCAAAGGGATCATCATTGCGGATACCAAATTTGAATTCGGCTTGGACGAAGAAGGAAATATCGTTCTCGGTGATGAGATGCTGACGCCGGACAATTCCCGTTTCTGGCCGCTCGAAGGATATGAAGCAGGGAAAAGCCAGCCTTCTTATGACAAGCAGTTTGTCCGTGATTATCTGAAGGAACATCCGGGAGATGTACTGCCGCAGGAAATCATCGATAAAACTTTGGCTAAGTATGTGGAAGCTTATGAACTTCTCACGGGAGAAAAATTCTGATCGGGATATTCCGTTTTCTGCCTCATGACCTTGGGCATATGAATGTAGGAGCAAATTATGAATGAAAAGAAGAAAGGTTTGACTTATGCGGACGCAGGAGTAGATATTGACGCCGGTGAAAGAGAAGTCGAACTGATAAAAGAATCGGTAAGAGCCACATATACACCGGGGGTTTTAGGCGATCTGGGCGGATTCGGCGGGCTTTTTCGCCTGAAAGACGAACTGTCGGAAGATCCCGTCTTGGTATCCGGTACAGACGGAGTGGGAACAAAGCTGCGTCTTGCCATTGATATGGGAATTCACAATACGATCGGTCAAGATTGCGTGGCGATGAGTGTCAATGATGTTCTTGTCCAAGGAGCGCGTCCTTTATTTTTCCTCGATTATATTGCAACAGGAAAATTGAAACCCGAACTGATGGCAGAAATCGTCAAAGGGGTGGCCGATGCATGCATAGAATCGGGATGCGCCCTGCTCGGAGGAGAAACGGCAGAAATGGCGGGCTTCTACGGAGAAGGCGACTATGACGTGGCAGGATTTGCCGTAGGCATTGTGGACAGAAAAGATCTGATCACGGGAGAACTTATTTGTGACGGAGATATCATTTTGGGACTGCCCTCTACAGGCATTCATTCCAACGGATATTCTTTAGTGCGCCGTATTATAACGGATAATCATCTGGATTTAAAGGAAACTTATGAAGGATTTGACAAGCCTTTGGGTGACATTCTTCTGACTCCCACCCGTCTCTATCCCGGTGCGGTGATTCCCGTACTGAAAAAGGCGGAAGTTAAAGGAATGGTCCATATCACCGGCGGCGGTTTTTATGAAAATATCCCCCGGGTGCTTCCGAAGGGAACAAGGGCGGTTATTGACGCCGATCGGTGGCCTCTTTTGCCGATATTCCCCTTCCTTAAAAAACAGGGCGGCGTAGAAGCTCGCGAAATGTACCGCACTTTTAATTGCGGCATGGGAATGCTTTTAATTCTTTCTCGGGAAGAGGGAGAAAAGGCTAAAGCCGTTTTACAAGAACTGGGAGAAGATGTTTACGAAATCGGAGCAATTACTGCAGGAGATCAAGATGTCATCGTCACAGGCGGGCTTTTCCATGAATAAAAAAATATTGATTTTTGCTTCCGGAAGAGGTTCCAATGCGGAAGCCATCTATCAAGCAACCAAAGAGGGGACGATCAAAGGACAGGTGACGGGCCTTATCTGTGATCACAAAGATGCGGCGGTTCTGAAAAAGGCGGAAGACTGGGGAATCCCTGCAACGGTGATAGAAATGAAAGAGTGCAGGGACAGGGCGGACTATGACGAAAAGATTTTAGAAGCTGCCTTATCCTATGCGCCGGATTTGATTTGTCTTGCCGGTTATATGCGGATTTGCGGGGAAAATCTTATCCATGCTTTTCCGAACCGGATTATTAATATTCATCCTGCCCTATTGCCCAGCTTTCGAGGTCTCCATGCACAGCGGCAGGCCATAGAAGCGGGAGTGAAGGTATCGGGATGCACCGTTCATTTCGTAGGAACCGGATTGGATGACGGACCTATTATTACGCAGGTGGCCGTTCCCGTCCGAGACGACGATACGGAAGAAACACTGGCCGAAAGAATTTTAAAGCAGGAGCATCCGACTTATGTCAGGGCGGTCAAGGCTTATTGCGAAGATAAAATTCAAATACAGGGACATCATGTTTCGGGAATGCATAAGGAGGCATAATATGTCAGTAAAAAGAGCGCTCATCAGTGTATCTGATAAAAAAGGGATCATAGAATTTGCCGAGGGGCTTCATGCACTGGGGGTGGAAATCATTTCTACCGGCGGTACCATGAAAGCGATTGCCGATGCGGGGATTCCTGTAAAATCCGTTTCTGAAGTAACGGGATTTCCTGAAATGATGGATGGCAGGGTGAAAACATTACATCCGAAAATACATGGCGGTATTCTGGCAATCCGGGACAATCCGGATCATCTTAAAGCCATGAAAGAACACGGCATAGACGGAATTGATCTGGTAGCGGTCAATTTATATCCTTTCAGAGAAACGATTGCAAAACCGGGAGTCACTCGGGCGGAAGCCATTGAAAATATAGATATCGGCGGGCCTTCCATGGTCAGAGCGGCTGCCAAAAACTATAAATATGTCACCGTCGTGGTCGATCCCGATCAATATGGGGAAATATTGGAGAGAATTAAAAATGACAGCCTGACGGAAGATTTCAGATTTGCCTTATCAAGGAAAGCATTTCTCCATACCGGCTTATATGATTGTGCCATCGCAGACTACATGACAAAAGAAATAAGCGGAAGCAAAGAAGAACTGCCCGATATATTTGCAAGAGCCTATACAAAAATACAAGATCTCCGTTACGGAGAAAATCCGCATCAAAAAGCAGCTTTCTACAAGGATACGGAAGCGGACGGAGGAATTGCGGGAGCCAAACAGCTTCACGGTAAAGAACTTTCCTACAATAATATAGTAGATATGGAAGCAGCATGGGACTTGGCCAATGAATGGAAAGATCGTCCCGCCTGTGTCATCGTCAAACATACGAATCCTTGCGGAACGGCGCTCGGAAACAGTGCATCGGAAGCATTCCGAAAAGCATTTGAGGCGGACAGCAAATCAGCTTTCGGCGGAATCGTAGCAATGAATTGCGAATGTGATAAAGAAACGGCGGAAGAAATGAAACCGATTTTCTTTGAAGTCGTCATGGCTCCTAAATTTTCAAAGGAAGCAGTCGATATATTATCGACAAAAAAGAATATCCGTCTGATTGAAGTGGACGGTAAAGAAGAAAAGGAGTGGAAGCTCTATAAGGTTTCCGGCGGACTTTTGGTCCAGACTGCCGATGACAGTTCGGAAACCAGAGAAGACTGCCGTTGTGTTACAAAGAGACAACCGACGGAAGATGAATGGCAGGCTTTGGAATTTGCATGGAAAATCGTAAAACATGTAAAATCTAACGCGATAGTTCTTACAGGGAAAGATGTAACTTACGGAGTAGGTGCGGGCCAGATGAACCGTGTCGGTGCGGCAGATATCGCCATTGCAGAAGCAGGTGAAAAATGTAAAGGCGCCGTTATGAGTTCCGATGCATTTTTCCCCTTCGGAGATACGATCGAAGCAGCCGGCAAAGCGGGAATTACCGCCGTCATCCAGCCGGGGGGTTCGATCCGCGATGAAGAGTCCATAGAAATGGCAGACAAATACGGAATTGCCATGGTATTTACCGGATATCGTCATTTCAGACACAGCTAGAAATCAGAAGTTTATATGTAATAATTCTTATTTCGTTAATGTTGGACATATTAAGGTATAATATAGTAAAGATCGGATTTGATGTAAAAATATTGTGACAGCAGACTGACTGAGGAACGGATCCGGTGTAAGGGGGAAATATGAAAGTATTAGTAATTGGAAGCGGCGGAAGAGAACATGCACTTTTATGGCGGCTTGCCCAAAGTCCTTCTGTCAAGGAAACCTATGTGATTTCCGGAAATGACGGAATGCGGGACGTGGCTCATCTGATTCCCATCAAAGGTGCGGAAGATATTCTTGACTTTGCCCGTCTGATGAAAGTGGACCTGACGGTGGCCGGACCGGAAACCATATTGGCAGAAGGCTTGGCCGACCGGTTTGAAGAAGCGGGACTTCCGTTTTTCGGTCCCTCAAAAGCGGCGGCACAAATCGAAGTGTCAAAAATTTTTGCAAAAAACCTGATGAAAAAATACAAAATTCCGACGGCGGATTATGAAGTTTTTGATGATGAAGAAAAAGCTGTTTCATATATCAAAAAACAAAAAAAATATCCCGTTGTCATTAAAGCGGACGGACTGGCATCGGGGAAAGGCGTTATTATTGCTCAAAATGAAAAAGAAGCTCTCGATGCCGTAAAAGGCATGCTGGAAGGAAAAACATTCAGCAATGCGGGAAAATCTGTCGTCATTGAAGAATTTATGGAAGGCGAAGAAGCAAGTATTCTTTGTTTCACTGACGGGGATACCATCGTCCCCATGATTTCTTCCCAAGACCACAAACGTATCGGTGACGGAGATACCGGCCCGAATACGGGGGGCATGGGAGCGTACGCACCGGCACCGGTGATGACTGATAAATTGAACAAAGAAGTCTATGATACCATTCTTCTCCCCACCATTAAAGCAATGAAAAAAGAAGGACATCCTTTTAAAGGCTGCCTTTATGCAGGGCTTATGATCACTCCGGAAGGCGCGAAAGTCGTTGAATTTAACTGTCGTTTCGGGGATCCTGAAGCAGAAGTTGTTCTTCCCCTTTTGGAAGGTGATTTGGGTCAAATCATGCTCTCCTGTGCAAAAGGAACTCTGAAGGCAAGTGATATTTCATGGAAAAAAGATTATGCCGTAGATGTCGTGATGGCCTCTGAAGGATATCCGATGAGCCACTCTTCCGGTGAGGAAATCACGGGAATGGAAGATGCGGAAGCCGAGGGATGTATGGTATTCCACGGAGGAACCGTAAAAAAGAACGGCAAATTTTATGTCAACGGCGGCCGTGTGCTTCATGTAGTCACGACGGCATCGACGTTGAAACAAGCCCGCGATAAAGCCTATGAAGGCGTAAGTAAAATAAATTGGCGGGGCGTGCAGTACCGTACCGATATCGCAAATAAAGGATTGAAACATTTAAAATGATCTTCTGCAGATTTTGGTCGGCTGATGCAGATTTATCAAAAAAATAAAAAGAAGAAACGAAAAGAAGCATTTTCATAAATTGGGAATGCTTCTTTTTTCTGTTTATTAAACACTTATTAAATTAAACAATAGAATAAGAGTTCAAACAGTAAATTTTTTAAAGTGACTTTACTTAAAACTTACAAATTGGACGGAAAGTATACATTCTTATCTATATACCTTTTACATAAGTTACGTACACTATAAACATAACAAAAATTGTGTTTCCTAAGGAGGACAAAATGAATTTAAAGAAGTTGACCCTGGTTGCATTATCTTCAGCAGTATTACTGACCGCTGCAGGCTGCGGCGGGAGTGAACCGGCAAAGAAAGACAGCAAGCCGGCAGCAGAAGCTAAGGTTACGGGTTCCATAACGGCTTCCGGATCTTCCGCATTACTTCCGTTAGTCAAAGATGCAGCTGCTAAATTTAAGGTAAAGAATCCTGAAGTATCCATTACATTAAATGGCGGCGGCTCCGGCACAGGACTGAAACAGGTTGCTGAAGGTTCCGTAAATATCGGTAACTCCGATGTGGAAGCTTCCAAAAAACTTCCGGCGGATAAAGCACAGGGCCTCGTTGATCATAAGGTCTGCGTACTTACCGTTGCACCGATCGTTAACAAAGATGTAGGCGCAGTTGTAAAGAGCCTGACCAAAGAACAGCTCCAGGATGTATTCACAGCTAAAGTAACCAACTGGAAAGATGTAGGCGGCCCGGATGAACAGATTATCCTCGTTACCCGTCCTTCCACTTCCGGCACACGTGCTCTTTTCACCGAATATGCACTGGCAGGAAAAGAAGAAGCAAGCAATAAATCTTTGGAAACCGACGACTCCGGTACACTTCTCCAGAGCATTTCCCAGACCAAGGGCGCTATCGGATATATCGCACTTTCCTATCTGGTAAAAAATACTGATGTAGTTGCTATCGGTATTGACGGCGTTGCTCCGACTTTGGAAAACACATACAACGGAACTTATCCGGTATGGGGATATGAACATATGTATACCAAGGGTGAACCGACCGGCGCAGTTAAAGCATTCTTGGACTACATTGTTTCTGATGAATACGGCGTAGAAATCGAAAAACAGGGCTACGGCGTAACCAGCAAAATGAAAGTAAGCAGATAAAACAGTATTAAAAATAGAATAAATATTCGGGAAAAGTGCGGTCGTATTTCGGTACGGCTGCCTTTCCGATATAGGGGATATTAAGGAGAGCTTATGGAAGGCAATGAAAAAAGCCAACAGATGTTTAGAAGAGAATATTTAGGAAAAGGTATTGCTACAGTTTGCGGACTTTTTCTCATTGTACTGACAATTGCAATAGGTGCGTTTCTTTTAGCAAAGGGAATGCTCACATTTACCCAATTTGACCATTCTGTCGGGGAATTTCTTTTCTCCTCCAACTGGAAACCGTCCGATACCGAAATGGGCGGCGGACAGGTCGGAGCTGCGGTCTTTATCTGGGGTTCTATCCTGACTTGTACGGTGGCGCTCATCATTTCAGTCCCGTTCAGTCTTTCTACAGCCATATTTATGACGAAGATTTCTCCTACTTTGGGAGAGAAAGTAATACGTCCGGCTGTTGAAATATTTGTCGGTATTCCTTCGGTCGTATACGGCTGGGTCGGTCTTGTAGTTTTAGTACCGTTCCTGCAAAAAATATTTAACCTGCCGCATGGGCAATCGGTGTTGGCTGCATCGATCGTATTGTCGGTCATGATTTATCCGACAATTACTTCCGTATCGGCCGATGCTATTCGAAGTGTCAATAATAAGTATATAGAGGGGGCTTACGGTCTCGGATCGACCAGATGGCAAATGCTTTATAAAGTATTGCTGCCTGCCGCTTTGCCGGGGATTTTGACGGCCATCGTTCTCGGACTTGCCCGTGCTTTTGGGGAAGCACTGGCAGTATCTATGGTCATCGGCAAGATGAAGGCTTTTCCGAAAAGTCTGCTCGATCCCACCAATATATTGACATCGGCTATTGCTTCCGATATGGGCGGTGCCATGGAGGGCGGAGAATTTAACTCGGCTCTCTGGACAATGGCGCTGCTGCTCTTCATCGTATCCTTAATGTTCATCCTGATCATTCATGCGTTATCAGCTAAGAAGGAGGCGTCCGTATAATGAAAGCTTACGCCAACGGAACAGGAAACAGCCTCCGGGAGATTGATCCTTCTCTTAAGAGAGCGCAGTTTGCCGATAAAATGGCTACAACCGTTTTTTATCTGGTCTCAGGAGCATTTGTTCTGCTTTTGATCGCCTTTACCTGCTACGTAGTATGGGGAGGCATCAAAGCATTCAGTCCGGAAATATTTTCATTCACTGCAGAAGGAATCGGAAATCAGTTCTTTAATACTGTATATCTTGTTGTTTTATCTCTTATTATTTCAGTACCGATCGGTGTGGCCGCAGGGGTTTACATGGCAGAATATGCATCCCCGGGCCGTATGACGAATTCTCTTCGCATAGCGATTGAAACATTATCTTCATTACCGTCCATCGTAGTCGGACTTTTCGGATATTTGGTGTTCATTATCATGGTAAATGCCCAGTGGAATCTTTTTTCCGGGGCACTTGCAGTATCCATTCTGTCGTTACCTCTGATAACTACAACCACCTATGATGCATTCAAAGCTTTACCCACAGGGTACAAGGAAGGCAGTCTTGCTTTGGGGGCTACTCATTTTGAAACGATATGGCATGTTATGCTTCCTGCCACGGTAGCTCCGATCATGACAGGTGTCATTTTAGCAGCCGGCCGAGGATTCGGCGAAGCTGCCGCACTTTTGTACACAGCAGGTATGAGTACCGATATCAGCTGGTCTGTCTGGGACATCACATCACCTGTTTGCCCGCTTAACCCGTTCCGTCCCGGAGAAACACTTTCTCTTCAGGTTTGGGCATCCCGTACAGAAGCACTTTCTGCAAATGCAAGCGATGTAGCCGCGGCGGCATCAGCCGTTCTTATGATTATGGTTCTTGTATTCAGCATAGGAGCAAGACTTTTAAGTCGTCATGTGACGAAGAAAACAGAAGGAGAAAAAGCATGATTAATGATAATTTAGCAGCTGTAGCAGCACCGGCGGAAAGCCAAAGCATTTCCGTATATTCCGATATCAGTTTTTCCTGCACCAATGTAGATTTATTCTATGGAAGCTTCCAAGCATTAAAAGCTGTAGATTTACGAATTGAAAAAAATAAGATCACTGCCCTTATCGGACCGTCCGGCTGCGGCAAATCCACATTTTTAAGAGCACTCAACCGGATGAACGATTTGATTCCCGGCTGCCGTGTAGAAGGTCAGATTTTATTAAACGGCATAGATGCATACAAGGAAATTGATCCCATTGTTCTGCGCCGTCATGTAGGTATGGTATTCCAGCAGCCGAACCCGTTCCCGAAGAGCGTGTATGACAATGTTGCTTATGGTCCGAGACTCAAAGGAATCACAAAAAAATCCGAACTGGATGAAATCGTAGAGACCAGTCTGAGACAAGCCGCTATCTGGGATGAATTGAAAGACAGACTTAAAAAATCCGCACTGGGACTTTCCGGCGGCCAGCAGCAGCGTCTCTGCATTGCTCGTGCTCTCGCGGTACAGCCGGAAGTATTGCTGATGGACGAAGCAACATCCGCATTGGACCCCATATCAACTTCTCATATCGAAGATCTGGCTCAAGAATTGAAGAAAGACTATACGGTTATTATGGTCACCCATAATATGCAGCAAGCTCAGCGTATCGCTGACAAGACGGCATTCTTCTATCTGGGCGAAATGATTGAATACGGAGAAACGGAGCAAATCTTTGAAAATCCGCAAAAAGAAAGAACAATTCGTTACGTTTCCGGTAACTTTGGTTAATTTTGTAGTATAATTAAATAAAATGAAATACCGGCAGTTGGAAATCTCCCTGCCGGATTTTAGTCTATTCCATGTTTTTGAAGGATAAATTAGCAAGCGGAGGATCTGTATGGCACTTATTTACTGTGTAGAAGATGACGAAAGTATTCGGGAATTGGTAGGATATGCCCTTCACGGACAGGGATACAAGGTAGAAGGATTCAGTTCTGCCGAAGAATTCTATAACGGTCTGAAAAAAGCGACACCGGATCTGGTTTTGCTGGATATTATGCTTCCCGGCGAAGACGGGCTTACTATTTTGAAAAAAATCAGAAGCCATAAAGATGAAGAAAATATCCCCGTGATTATGATGACAGCCAAAACAAGTGAATTTGATGTGGTCAGAGGCCTTGATTTGGGAGCTGATGACTATGTAACAAAACCTTTCGGCATCATGGAGCTTTTGTCCCGTATTCGTTCTGTTATGCGGAGAAGTAAAAGTGCGGTTGAGAAAAAAGTAGAAAATCTGACTTTTGAAGGTATTCATGTCGATCAGGAACAACATGTAGTGACCGTCAGAGGGGAAGAAGTACAGCTTACTTTAAAAGAATTTGACTTACTTTGCTATTTGATATTAAATAAAGGCATCGTTCTTTCGCGAGATCAAATCATGCAGGCCGTTTGGGACTCTCCCTTTGAAATGGAAAGCCGTACCATAGACATGCATATCATGAGCCTTCGCCAGAAATTAGGAGAAGAAGGCGCTATTATACGCACCGTTCGCGGAGTGGGATATCGTTTGGGAGATCGAAAATCATAACTAAGTAGGTGAAGTATATGAGGGCAAGAATTTATAAAAGTCTGCTTGCAATGGGATTTGTTTCGGTGATGCTGACTTTTATTCTTTCTGCGATCTTGCATTACCAAGGATTGCAAGAACAGTATAATAAAGAATTGTCATATATGGCACAGACAGCAGCTGCCGCCGTTTCTCTCAATAAAGCCTCCCAGAGCCTGACCTATCTGGATGCGATTTACGCAGCTAATAACGGAGATATCCATATCGTATGGGTGACTGAAAAAGGCAGTGTTATATACGATACGGACGGAACCATCGGAAGAAACTATTTAGAAATGCCGGAAATACAGCAAGCCATTCAGAAAGGAAAAGGGGAAATTGTTCAGAAATCAGCGAATGATCACCCCAAAAGCTACGTGGCTTACCGTACGGCAGATGACACTATACTTCGGTTTTCCAGAAATAAAACGGTTTCTTTCGCTTTTCTGGCCGCGTTTATTCCGGAAATCTTTTTATTTTTCCTCGTATTCTTCGTAGGCTGTTTGGCTGCAGCAGAATACCAGACAGAACGTATATTGAAACCGATTCATGATGTGGGCGATTTGATCCAAAATATCATGACAGGAAAATCGACAAGAACTCTTCCGGTAGAATATGATGAACTGCGGCCGCTTATCGATAAAGTAAAAGAACAACACGGAGAAATACAAAACTATCTGGAAGATATTGAAGAAGAACGAAATACCATCCGCACGGTTATCGATACGATTTCCGACGGAATTATTTTGCTGAACAGCAAAAGAGAAATTGTAGATTACAATATAAGAACGGAAGAAATCTTTCAAATAGAAAAAAATAAAAGATTCCGTCGAATTTCCTTCCTCTATCATGATGAAGACTTTCTTCGTGCCATAGGGCGGGCGTATCAGTCGGAAGGCAATCGTGAATATACGATGACTCTTTTCGGGAAACCTTTCCGGATGTCTACCGCCAAAACAGAGTTGTCCGACGGAGAAACCGGACTTTTACTTGCACTTCGCGATATGACGGCATATCATATGGCGGAAAAAATGAGACGAGAATTTTCAGCTAACGTTTCTCACGAATTAAAAACACCACTAACATCGATTAGCGGATTTGCAGAAATTATAGTCAACGGAATGTATCAAAACGAGCAGGATGTCAAATTATTCGGAAACAGAATCCTGACGGAATCACATCGAATGATATCCCTTATTGATACCATCATGCACCTTTCAAAAGTGGAAGAAACAGAAACCACAATCAAGTGGAAACCGGTAGAATTATCCAGCCTTGTCCGATATGCCAGGGACCTGATCGATCCTCAGGCAACGAAGAAAAAAGTGACTGTCGATTTAAATTTGATGCCCCTCTATGTATATGGAAATCCCGCACTTCTTTCTGAATTGGCGATGAATTTGCTGGACAATGCAGTTAAATATAATCGGGAAGGCGGACGTGTATCCGTATCATTACGAAAAGAAAATGATAAGATCATCCTGACGATTTCCGATACGGGGATCGGTATTTCTGCAGAAAAACAAGATCGAATCTTTGAGCGTTTTTATCGGGCGGAAGAAAGCCGCAATAGGGCGACCGGCGGCAGCGGACTCGGACTTTCCATTTGTAAGCATATCGTCGAGAAACACAAAGGCACCATGGAAATTTCCAGTAAAGAAGGAGAAGGGACAACCTTTTCTGTTATTTTGCCCGCAATGAATGAAAAAGATGTATATGCGGAAGAAAATAATGAAGTACTGGCAAAAAAAGAAGCGGCCGACGGAGACTCCGGAAAATTGCAGGAAATAGAAAATAAAGAATCGGCAGAAGAGAATATAAAAGGAAATACAGATACTGTTGTAAATAAAAAAGAGAAAAAACACAAAAAATCAAAAAAGAAAAAAGGTAAAAATTGCCAAGAAGAAACCGAAGAAAACGGTGAGCAATAAAAAAGCGGCCTCGTCATGATGACGGGCTGCTTTTTTATTGATTTGATGATTCGATTATGCTTTATGCGGTTCAGCAATGAAGACGTTGCTTTTCTTGTCAAAAACAAGGTCATACGTACGATTTCCTTCTGTGCCTGCCAAAGTAAGCAGTAAATTTTTCTTTGTTACTTCTATATCGGACTTAACCCATGTACCTTCAAGGGAAGAACCGTCAAATACAGTCTGGAAAACACCTTTCTGATAAGAGATGATGCGGAGACCTTTTACATCGCCGGTATTTAAAATATAGAAACGTTTCCCGCTTCCCATATTGATAAACTGAGTGATACTTACATAAGCTTCCGGCCCCGATTCACCGGTGACAAGCCGGATCGGAAGATCCGATAAGAGAAGACGATCTTCATTGATGACCGTAGAAAATACGGCATCAGCATCACCGCCGTCAACGGCATCTAAGCTGATGTCCAGCTTTTGGTCGGCCGTTAAATACATTTGTACATTAGCCTCTCCGCCGTAAGCGGCAAAGGACGATGTATTTCCCTGAATCCAATCGGCCCGGGCCGTGGCGGAAACCAATAAAGCAGCTGCTAAAGCAATCATTAATTTTTTCATATCATACCTCCATATAAATATATAATGCGTGATACCTAAAATAAATTATACACCAGATTAAAATAAATTTCAAAGAAATAGAAAAATAATTATTTTGCACACAATATAAGACAGTCTCTCTTTAAAATTATACCCCATAATGGCTTTTACTATCAATCTGATATATATAATATGAAACAATGTAGAATAAAATATATGCTATACATGGAAAAAGTTTTAATTTAATATATCCTATAATCAAAAAAACAAGATCAGGCCTGTAAAGCTATCAGGCAGCAGATAAGAAAACGACAAGATTGAACTCGAGAACGTTTGACAGAAGAGCAGGCAGTTGATATAATTCAATTCGTTTGGAAGTTAAATATTTTTCCAAATATCAGGCCGTCCCAAGAGAAGAAAAGCGGAAAGGAAAGAAAATCTCCTTGACAAAAGCCCCTTCCCGTGGTACGATACTTAAGTCGCTTAGAGCGATGGTTCTTTGAAAACTGAACAGTACAGCGAAAAATGCCG
>URAA01000031.1 GCA_900545785.1 uncultured Dialister sp.
GACGCTCTTCCGATCTATTTAACAAACTGATCAATAAAAACCGTTATACATGCTGCGAAAATGGTAATCATAATACCTCCTGTTTCACATTATTATATCACAGCAATTTGTACATAAAAAAACGACCGCTTGAGGTCAGATTTTGGGTTTGCCCTCAGTTGGTCGTTTTTAATTAATAGCTGATAAATACCTGAATGTCACGTCTGCCGAACTGATAACATTCTTCATAACTTTCCATACATAAATCGATTTTATTTCCTATAATGGCACCGCCCGTATCGGCAGCGACAGCATTGCCATACTCAGGAATATATACTTTTGAGCCCAAGGGTATCACACGGGGATCAACCGCTACAGTACCATATCCTGCTTTCGTACCGGTTGCGGTGATTCCGGCTCCGTCGCCGTCCTTCGGATGATATGCTGTGGCATTCATGGTGGTAACCCATCCGACAGCACCTTCTTTATTTCCGGTTCTTACTATTCCCTTTGTGCCCTGTTCTATGATTCTTGATTTAAAAATACTTTTTTTAATTACTTTCCCGTCAGACAGGAATTCTTCAACTTGCACTTCCCGTTTTCCCGGAGTTGCTTTTTCAACAATAATTTCTTCATCCTGCCCAAGATTTTCATCATACCACTTTACATATTCGCCCGGTACGCTTTCAACCTTGGTAACAGTTCTCACAGTATAGGGAACCACATGAATTTTCATGTTTTTATGAACCCGGGCAAGCCCGTCTTCCACCGGCATGACTTTACGCCAGTCATAACCTGCATCATTGACTGCCCCCTGCACGGTTTGCTGAGTTGTATAAATCACTCTTGATCTTCCGTTTTCTATCAGTGTTACAGGAATGGCTCTTTCGATATAAAGAACAGATCCGTCTTTTATATCATGAGTATCCGTCCAATACTTATCATAAGTCTGAAGAGGTTTTTTTAACTCATCCAATAAGTATACAAAACTGTTTGCCCGAGTATTTACAACTTTTTTTGATTTTCCGTCATAAATAATTACTCTTTTGAGTTCCGATGGTGGATAATCAAAATCTGCCAAGACAAAACTCGGAATCATAGCGGTCATAAAAGCTAACACAGAACCGACTATGGATATTTTTGCTTTGTTTTGAATTAATATTTTCATATCACATCTCTCCTGTGGCTGTTATCCTACTACAGAAGGACATTTTGTCAAATTTTTATGAGTTTACAATATGTTATATATGTTATATATACGATAAATATTGAGTTTAATTATATAAATAAATATTCAAAATCAAAGGAATATATTGAAAACTCATCCTTTTGATTTTGGATATACTAGTTTTTATCGTATTTTTTAACATACCATATTGTCAATCTTGTTCATTCAGAATAGACATATCGGAAAAATCAAGAACATTTATACCTAAAACTTCTTGTTTCTGTAAAAATAGTAAAAAAGAGGTTTGTTAAAAATACACATAAAATATATTTTTAATGACCTCTTTTTGGTTCATATTTGACGGTTTTTTTAACCTCAATTTATTAAATTTTTATTAAATGTGGGAATTTTTTCTAATATTCAACCTTATATTGTTCCCGATTCCCAAAAACAAGTCTGATATCAAATCAAAGTGGAAGATCGAGTCATTTCTTGTTATATTTTCTTATTCTCCCCTGCCCACGAGCGGTACATATGGTTCCATCCTCTGTGCCAAGGTTAATTCACTTTCTTTATCTCTCACTTCTGCAGTTTTTTGGAAGATGTCTTGAGCACAAATTCTGTTTGTCGCACTGATTGTTTTTATCCAAGTACCGTCCGATTGCATGAGATAGGCTTTCTGGTTATCTGCCAGTTGGAGAAGGATCATTTCCTTAATTCTTGCTCTTATTTCATCATCGGCAACCGGAATCATCAGTTCTACGCGATCGTTGAGGTTTCTCGGCATCCAGTCGGCACTTCCGATATAAATTTCTTCTCTCCCGCCGTTTTCAAACCAGAATACCCGGCTGTGCTCCAAAAAACGCCCAACTAAGCTCCGCACCGTAATATTATCACTTATGCCGGGAATTCCCGGAATCAATACGCATATCCCTCTGACAATAAGATCGATCTTCACTCCTGCCTGTGACGCTTCGTACAGTTTTGCAATAATTTCTTTATCAAGGAGAGAATTCATTTTTGCAATCATATGGGCAGATTCTCCATTGCGAGCATATTCTATTTCCCTGTCAATTAACTGCAGACACCGTTCTCTCAAATTGATGGGCGCTACGATGAAAGAATCCCAAATCGGAGGATCCGAGTATCCCGAAAGAAGGTTAAAAAATGCGGAGGCATCTACGCCAAGCTTATCACTGCAACTCAAAATTCCCATGTCGGTATACAGTTTGGCAGTGGATGCATTATAGTTCCCCGTCGCTACATGGACATAGCGACGAATCCCGTCTTTTTCCCGCCTGACAACCAATGTACATTTAGAATGTGTTTTTAATCCCACAAGACCATATATGACATGAGCTCCCGCTTTTTCCAAGCGCCTTGCCATAAGAATATTATTGGCTTCATCGAAACGTGCTTTTACTTCCATTAAAACGGTCACCTGCTTGCCGTTCTGTACAGCTCTTTCAAGCGCCTGTACAATCGGGCTGGAAGAACTGACTCTGTACAGTGTCTGTTTAATCGCCAATACATCTTTATCTGCTGCTGCCGCCGTCATAAATTCGACAACCGATTCATCAAATGACTCGTAAGGCAAATGAATCAAAATATCCTTTTCACGAATCATTTCAAAAATATTTGTTTTCCCTTCTTTCTTTAATTCGATCATGCTCCACGGAGTTTGCGGACGAGCTTCTTTGTATCTCAGATAATCATAGTCTTTGATGCCGCAAAATCCAAAAAATACCGTCGTATCGATAGGACCGTCAATCTCATACATGTCTTCTTTGTCCAAATTCATATCTTGTGTCATGAACCGGCGCATGAAACGGCTGGTTCCCATTTCAAATTCTATACGGACCGCCGCTCCGCGCTGTCTTTTTTTCAACTGTCTTTCCACTTCGACAAGAAGGTCCTGTGCATCCTCTTCATCAATATACAGATCGGCATCTCTTGTAATACGAAATGCTCTTGCTTCCAAAAGATCATATCCGATGAAAAAACGGGGTGCATAATACATCAATACATCTTCCAAGAAAATGAAGCTGTGCCCTTCGTTGTTTTCATCAAAATTCGGCAATTGAATTATCCGGGGAATAACCGACGGAACCGGAACAATCGCCGTTTTAATGTCTATATCGTTTTCTTCATCGGCAAGGCTGTCCGTTTCATTGCGTTCCAAAAGCATGGCTATGTTCAAACTTTTGGATGCCAAGAATGGAAACGGATGGGAAGAGTCCACTGCCATGGGTGTTACAACCGGAAATATTTCTCTTTCAAAATAATTTTCCAGCCATTTTTTTTGTTCTCCCTTGATATTTCCCGGTTTTATGAAAGATAGTCCTTCTTTTCTTAAAGCTCTTAATATTTCTTTCAAGTAAGTATATTGCCGTGTCACCAGATGTTGGCAAGTCTCGGATATCCTCTTAATCTGTTCTTCCGGGGTCATATTTGCAATATCTCGTCGAGTGATATTATTTTCAGTCTGATGCTTCAGTCCGGCTACACGGATCATAAAAAATTCATCTAAATTGGATCCGGTAATGGCAAGAAATTTCAATTTTTCCAGAAGCGGATTTGATTCATCGACCGCTTCTTGCAAAACACGTTTATTAAATTCTAACCATGATAATTCTCTGTTCAGGTAATAACGATAATTATTAACATCCATATCCATGATTATCTCCGCTCCAATTTAACTTCAAGTCCATACACATTTTCAAAAAGTTCTTTGCTTTTTTCGAAAGTCCAAGTTTCTAAAGATGTATTTTCTTTGCTGTCGTATTCAATCAATAAGGCAGCTCCGGAAATCCGGATGGACATGTCTTTTATTTTTTGTCTCCGGGAAATATCCATCGCCCTTACCAGCCTGAAAATAGAAATCAGTTTTAACGCTACCGTTTTTGACAAATCGGATAATATCCGGAATGGTTCTTCTTCATCTCCGGGCACCCCTTTGTGATCATAATAAACAACACAGGCAACAATATCTTTTTCCTTATCGGAAACCCCGAAAATATCGGTACCTCTTATGATATTCCATGCATGCTCTTGCGAATTTAAAAGATTTACATACTTCCCTACTTGATAGAGAATGATGGCCATGCGAAGAAGCACTTCATCTCTTTCTGTCAGGCCGCTTTTTTTACCCAGCCCGGCAATAATGGTGTGACTGTATTCTTCCAATGCTTCCGTATGAAGAGGTTCATAATAATAAGATTTTGCAATGGCCCGGGTAAGTTCTATATTCTGCTTCCTCATATAGGAAAGAGATTCATCTCTTGTTTTAATCGCTCCATAAAAAACAGATACGGATTCAACAAATGTTGTCCCGAACAGAACGATATGCTCCGGTGATACATTATCCAAAATTTCTTTATATATATGAATGGTAGGCAGCACTGTCGTCGCCCATTGTTCACTGATATGATATTTTTGGCGGATTATTGACGGGGATAAAAAGCCGGCATCTTCATAGAGTTTTTGGAAATTCTTTTTGTTGATTTCTATTTTATTGGCATCATCCATCTTTGATTTCATCAGACTTGCAACGATTCTGGCTTCTCTTCCCGACAAAATCACATCTGTCGGATTGTAGCTTTGAATCTCCAGCCATAACGGTTTTAATATGGCATGGAGATACTCCGCCATGGCCTCAGGAAAATCCCATGAATCTCGCTGGCTTCCCTTAAATGTTTCCAAAAGACGTAAGGTTCCTATATGTATATTGTGCTGATATTGAAGCGATCCGTCTTTCCAGACAGTCATTCCCACACATCCCGATGTAATATCTACAAAAAGAAAACATCCTGCCTGTTTATACTTTTTCTTTCGAACAAGCTGCCTCATGTGATATTGAAGCAAGAAATGTTTATAGTATATTTCTTGCGGCATATCTACGATATTTACTATAAATCCTGTATTTACACGAATCAGATCCAAAATAGGCCGCCAATTTTCCGCCTCTCTTAATACAGCCGTTGCATATATTTTATAATCTTTAATTTTATAATCATTCAAAAGCTGCTTCAGCCCGTTCAACATGTCACAGAGACGGCGAATAGAAGAAAAAGACAGTTTTTTATTAACAAAAACTTCCTCTCCGAAGGTCGTTTCTTTACGAACTTCCTCTATGATTCTGATATCATTCATGTTCTTGTATTCTATGATCCTCATAGAGAGATTGGATGACCCGATATGAATAATTCCGTATACAAAGGAATGTTCTGACGCCATTTAAGATCCTCATTTCTAAAAAATCTTTTCCGCAATATTTTTCGCAATATATAGTATCTTTATTATTTATATTATACTAAAAAAGTTGTAAAAGACAGGTAAAATTATTGAAAAATATTTATGTCCTTTTTGCAGGCAGATTGTTGAGCAATTCTTGATAAAGTCCGTCTTTTCCTATATAAAACATATCTCCTCGGCGTATCTTTAAGTCTTTGGCAGTAAAATCGAGGCTTCCTCTTTTATTCAATTCCCTTACCTTTTGTTGTAAAATAAAATAGTAATATAAAAATAATAATATATAAAAGGAGATTGTAATGAACCGCATAGCAATTATTGATCTTGGTTCCAACTCTATCCGATTTATCATCATGCATGTCAATAAACTCGGTGTTTATAAATTAATTTATCAAGAAAAGAAATCTCTCCGATTGGCAGAGGGAATGAGCCAATCTTCTCCTTTTTTGACGGAAGCGGCTCAAAAACGCGCCCTCGACTGCCTTCGGGTATATCGTCACATTGCAAATATATATAAAGTCACCAAGATATTGGCTGTTGCAACAGCTGCCGTAAGAAATGCAAAAAACGGCGCCTCTTTCCTGCGAAGAGTCTATATAGCCACCCATATCCCCATGACAATTATAAGCGGGAAACAAGAAGCCGCGTTGGGATTTTCCGGTGTCATCCATACCATCGATGCTTCTGATTTCCTTCTTTTTGATTTAGGCGGCGCCAGTATAGAACTTTCCCTGATAAAAGATAAAAAACGAATCCACTCCGTCAGTATTCCGATAGGAGCCGTCACTTTGACAGAAAAGTTCCATTCCGACGGTATCGTATCCAATGGAGACATCAAATCTATTCAATCTTATATTCGCGAAGTTTTGCATAAAATCACTTGGCTTCCCAGAAAACCGATGAAAGTCATCGGGGTCGGCGGCACTGTACGAAACTTGGCAAAAGTTTACCAGAGAAGCATCGGCTATCCTCTTCCCAAACTGCATAATTACCAGATGTCTGCCAACGGATTATTTTCCACGATTCACAGCATTACGTCTTCTACTCCGGAAGAACGGAAGAGAATATCCGGCCTGTCTTCCGAACGGGCAGATATTATTATCGCCGGTTCTCTCATGGTCGGTGAAATCATAAAATACACTCACGCCGGAACTTTAACTGTTTCCGGCTGCGGTCTGAGAGAAGGACTCTTTTACCGTTGGTATGATCCTATTTATGATAAGAACCGTGCTCATTGCAGAAATATGCTGATTTCTTCTGCCAAGAATTATTATGCCGCACTTCCCGTGATAGAAAATGATCATTCAAAATATGTAGCGGCTCTGGCTCTGTCTATGTTTGATCAATGGAAACGGATCCATCAGCTGTCCGATCGAAGCCGTATGATTCTTTATACGGCCGCTTTGCTGCATGATTCGGGAAAAATTATTAACTATTATAATCACGCCAGACACAGCGGTTATATGATAGCCAATGCGCATATCTTCGGCTGGTCTCACAAAGAGCAAATCATGTGTGCTTTAATCACCGCCTTCCATCACGGTTTTTCCGGGCGAGTTTTAAAAACACTGAAAGAAGCACGCCTGCTCAGCGACGAAGATATTGAACAAATAAAACTTCTGTCCTGCTTTCTTGCTTTTGCAGAAAGCCTTGACGAAAGTTATGAACAATGTGTTTCTCAGATCATTTGCACTTATTCTTCCGGTTACGATATACGGGTTTATCTTAATCAAGAAAATTTTGATGTACCCGCCCATGCTACGAAAAAAATCATCGAGTCCTTTGAAAAACTTATCGGCACCACCCTCTCGGTCCAGTGGTTCCCGGGCAGCAGGAATAAAGAACTCATCAAGGATTTTGCAAAAACATTATAATATCTTTTTATTACAGACTTTCTTTAAAAGCATGTATAAAGCTCATTTATTTTATACATGCTTTTTTGTTTGCTTTCATCAGAAATATATAAATTGTAAAAATTTCTGGTATTTCATATACAAAAAAAGATTGAAACCGTTTTTTTACAGTTCCAATCTTAAAAGTACTTGCAAATGGAAGGATAATACAGGGCTTCCATAATCATAGGAGAAGCTCTCATTTTTACCGGTTATGAATATTTTCCGGATTTAAATCATGGTTCAGCAATCTGTACCTTGCAAAATCTCTCCATTCCGTATCGGGAATCCCGTAATTGCAATAGGGATCTATGGATAATCCTCCTCGGGGAAGAAATTTTCCCCATACTTCAATAAATCGCGGACGCAACAATTTAATCAAATCTTTCATAATCATATTGACACAGTCTTCATGAAAATCTCCATGGTTCCTGTAACTGAATAAATATAATTTAAGAGATTTACTTTCCACAATATATTTATCAGGTATATAAGAAATATAAACAGTTGCAAAATCCGGCTGTCCCGTTTTGGGACAAAGGCTTGTAAATTCAGGACAATTAAATTTTATAAAGTAATCATTTTCTTCATGCGCATTGGGGATTTTCTCCAATAAAGCAGGATTGTAGTCATAATCATATTTTGTATTCTGATTTCCTAAATGTTTTAAATCTTGTATTCCATCACGTTCTGCCATATCAATCTCCTTTCTTCATCCTCTTTATATTATATCCCTTGTCTGCAAAACTATAACTTATACAAAATATGTCCCGCAATCACGGCAACAGTTATCAAAAGAGTCAGTCCCATGATTCCGTAGTCTCCGATTTTAGGCGCCACACTTTCCATAAAAGTACGTTTTGATCCGCCGAAACCGCGAAGTTCCAAAGACAATGCCATTGTTTCACTCCGCCCGAGAGAACGGAGCATAAGCGGTCTTACTACTGACATATATCTTTTTATTTTTTTTATAAAATTCCCCTCTATGGCAAGTCCTCTGCAAGACTGAGCTTCTTCGACGGCTTTATTTTCTTCCATAAAATCAGGGATAAAGCGAAGTCCTGCGGTAAACATAAAAGCATATTCATAAGGAATTTTCAGTTGTGTAACCATAGCCGCAGTTAAATCCTGAAGCTTTACGGTTGCCAAAAGATAGATGAATATGATGGTCATCCCAAGCATTCTGAGTGCCGCCACAACGGATTGTTCCATCGTACCTCCGCCGATATACTCGACGATCCCCAAAAAGAAAGCAAACGCAGTCAGCATGAATAATGCTTTCAGGTTTTGGAACAGCTCTCTTGAAATAAACAGTATCAGTATTTCAAAAACACATAAGATCAACAGATTCACGGGGTTTTGAAGCACGATAGACCATACGGCAGTACCCAACGTCAGAAGGATTTTTGTAATAGGTACTAAATTTCTCATTTTTCCGATTCCCCTTTCATCTTTAAATAAGTATCACAAAATTCTGTCATATTTTTGCAATAAGGCGCTCCCGGCAGTTTTCTGCCGAGCAAGACCGACGGCGGATAGGCAAGTCCCCACTCTTCAGGCCTGCTTTCTTCAGAAAACAGTTTTTCCGGCTTTCCGTCAAAAACTGCTGTCCCCCCGGCAAGAACAATAACGCGGGTGCAATCGGCAGCTACTATATCCATATCATGAGTGACAAGAATGATTGTGATCCCTTTTTCTCTCATCCGGTTCATTAATTTCATCATTTTTTTCTTTTCTCTTCCATCTTGTCCGCTGGTCGGTTCATCCAACACGAGATATTCCGTATTCATGGCAAGACTTGATGCAATCGCCACTCGCTGTTGATCACCCCGGGACAAGGTACGGGGATAAGCATCTGCCATTTCCAGAACATCCGTATCTTCCATGGCCCGCTCTACTATTTCATCCAGTTCACGCCCTCTTTTCCCCTGCTGAAAAGGACCGAAAGCTATTTCTTCCTTCACGGTGGGCATAAACATCTGGCGATCCGGCTGTTGAAAAACATAACCTATAAACCGGCTTCTTTTCGAAGCATCTTCAAAAGTTACGTTGTCATCGTTATATACAACCAATCCTTTTGTCGGCTTTTCCAATCCCGTGAGCAATCGGGTTACGGTTGTTTTTCCGCTTCCGTTTCTTCCTGTTATGGCAACAAATTCGCCTTTATCAAAAGAAAGAGAAACATCCGACAAAATGATCGGTGTATTTTCCGTATATTGAAAACTTACATGGTCCAACTCAAGCATGATTCTCTCCTCCTCTTTCCATCGAACTGAGTACTGAGATTTCCGCATCTTCTATATTTAAGAAAGGCTTTTCAAAAGTAATTCCTGCCTTTTCCAGATCAAGCTGGGCTCTGTACAGATCGGGAATCGCTTCTTCATATATGTGATTTTGATTCATATATCTCATAACATTTTCAGGGCTTCCTTCACTGATAATCCTTCCTTCATCCATAAGAATAAATTCCGTTGCATAAGGCAGTGTGGCTTCCAAGTGATGTTCCGCCACGATCACGGTCAACCCCGCTTTCTGATTGAGTTCTCCTACCATCTCATAAAATTCACGAACACCTTCCGGATCCAATGCAGATGTCGGTTCATCAAAAACAAGTACTTCCGGCTCTTCCGCGAGCACTGCAGCAACAACCAATCTTTGCCTCTGTCCGCCTGAAAGAGTTGCAACCTTTCGATCTTCCAAACCGTTCAGATGTACTTTTTCCAATGCTTCTTTTGACCGTTTTTTAATTTCCTCTGCGGGGAATCCGTGATTTTCCAACGTAAACGCCATTTCTTCCCCGACAGTAAGCGTAACGATTTGTGCGGAATAATCTGACAAAATAACACCGATACTGGATGATAAATCAGCAATTCCCGTCTGCGTCACCGCTTTGCCGCCGGTAAATACCATTCCCTGCATGGTCCCTCCGTAGTAATGCGGAACGGCTCCTGCCATTGACATAAGCAATGTCGTTTTTCCTGCTCCGTTAGGCCCTGTCACCACTACGAAGGAACCTTTCTTCACCGTCATGGACACATCAGTAAGGGCCGATTTTTTTGAAAACGGATAGGAATACGTCAGATGTTCTACACTGATAACTCCTTCCTTCTCCTGTTTTAAGATCAAACCGCTGTGATCACTGTCTTTCACATCGGACACCGCCATATAGTTCAATGATTTAAACAGACGCAATGCAGGGAAGTATAAAAAGGGAGTAATAATTCCATTCCCGACCCCGACCAAAGCAACCATAGGAAGAATGACAAATAAATACACATTAATCGGAATTCCCACTACCAAAGTCAAAATCGATACAAAAATAAATCCGCTGACTAAAGTTGTGACAAAACCTGCCAGCATCGGGCGTAAAGAAAATTTTCCAATCTTAATGGGCGGCACGGAATGTGCAAAAAATCCGGCCACAAAAGAACTGGCAAATTCACTGAAAAAATTTCCGTAAGGAAATGCCGATTTGGAAGTAAAAACTTCCATGAGAGCCGCCACCATACAAATTCCCACACATTGCTTATATGTAGGCTTTGTCAAAAGAATAGCCACAACATAAGTAGCAATCATCCAATTTGGCGTGAACCCCGCCACCGAAGGTGAAACCAGGTGCAGAAGCATACCGATGGCAAGCATCAATGTGGAAATTGTCAACCAGCGGAATTTTCCCCCTCTTGCCTTGATAAATATCAATTGCGAAACATCTTTAACCGCTTCCATAACAATTCCTCCTAAAATGTGAATTAAAAAATCCTTTCATCCCCTTGCATTTCTGCAAAGGGACGAAAGGATAAAATTCCGCGGTGCCACCCTAATTGACTATAAGTCCGGCTCATTGTCATAAACATTCTCTTTAACGGAAGAATCCGGCAACGCCTACCCCTCACGGCTCGGGCTGCATCTTATGGGCCCATTCATAATAAACGGTATACCGGCTTTCACCATCCGCCGGTTCTCTACGATACCATACTATTATTACTCTTCCCAATCATTGATATTAGACAGAGTATATCACTCCGTTTTTTCTCTGTCAATCCTGATTTATTATTTTTTTATTTTATTCTTTTCCGCTCTGATGAATGACAAGTTGCGGAAACGGGATGGAAATTCCTGCCTCATCAAAGGCTTTTTTTACTTTAAGAAACAGTTGATTTCTTGCTTCGAAATATTTGACTCGTTCTACTTGCGGTCTGACATAAATACGAATGCTTGATTCTGCCATCTCATTGACATAGATGGGCATATCGGCGCCGTTTAAAACATATTCATCTTCACTGAAAATTTTCTTTAACAGTTCAATACATTTTGCTAAATCCGTATCATAGTCAACATCAAAAGTAAATTCAATATTTCTTGTACCGAAACTTGAATAATTTTTAATAATGCTGTTGGTCAGTTTTGAATTCGGGATGGCAATCATCTGATTCCCCTGTGTGGCTATTTCCGTATACATAATCCGTATGTCTTTTACGGTACCTTCACCACCGCTGATCGCTATATAATCCCCTACCTTAAAAGGACGGAAAATCAAAATAAATATACCTGATGCTACATTTCCTATATTGTCTTTAAGTCCGAGACCGATAGCCAGTCCCAGGCCGCCGAATGTGGCGGCTAATGTACTCGGGGCCACTCCCAAAGTTGCCAGAGACATAATCAAAACAATCGCCAAGGCAAAAAAGAAAATAATTTCGGAAACAAAGCTGTTTGCCGAAGGATCTGCACTGCTGCGGTTCAATATACGACGAACCACGCTTCTGATCCAGCGGCATATGAAATAACCGATGGTAAAAATAATAACGGCTTCTATAATATCGATACCTTTATTGTACAAAAATTCTTTAAATGCACGGATAAGGCTTGTTGTGAAATCCACCTCTTCTGTAACAATTTGTTCTATCACATTTGCTGCCACAATAGAAAATCCTTTCTTTTCTTCAATGATACAGAGAATTACTCTTTCCGGATAAATTTCTCTCCCGCTTTTATAACGGACTCGATAACCATAGTTGTCGTAACAGCTCCTACCCCTCCCGGAACAGGCGTAACCGCCGATGCCAAAGGAAGTATCGATTCATAATCCGCATCCCCTACCGTTTTTCCGTCTATACGGTTAATTCCCACATCAATGACAACAGCTCCCTTTTTTATCATATCCCCTGTCAGACTTAAAGGATGTCCCACCGCTACAATAACGAGATCCGCTTTTTTGGTGATAGAAGGTAAATCACGACTGTGAGAATGACAAACGGTAACCGTTGCATTTCTATGTAGAAGCATGAGGGATACAGGCTTTCCTATAACATTGCTTCTCCCGATGACCACTGCATTTATCCCGTCTAATGAAATATGATAATGATCCAGAATGGCCATCACGGCACGGGGAGTACAGCCGAACAATCCTTCTTTCCCTGCCAGCAGTCTTCCTGCATTGATCGTTGTAAGACCGTCTACATCTTTATCGGGATGAATAAGTTCAATGATTCGTTCACTTTGAATATGCTGAGGAAGAGGCATCATCATCAAGATTCCCGTAATTTTCTCATCTTTATTCAAAGATAAGATTAATTTTTCCATCTCTTCTTCTGTTACATCTTTTTCTTTTTTATATAACTCCGC
>URAA01000032.1 GCA_900545785.1 uncultured Dialister sp.
GCTCTTCCGATCTTTTATAAAATCTTCTTTTACATATTCCTGCTTCAACAACTTCATTTTTTGAAAATATGATTTATTTTTATATTTGACTGCAGCAATTTTCTGAACATAGAATGAAAAAACTGCACCCTGAAAAATCAGACGAATTTTCAAGATGCAGTATAAAACAATCTTATCTTCGATTTCGGAACCAAGGATGATTTGTTCTTTTAAAACGCCATCTTCTCCGTTTCCACGGACTGACGGTATATGATGTCATCTCCGCTTTTTCCTCTTTGTCTGAAGAAGATAAAGAAGCGGGCTTTTCTATTTTTTCATTTCCTATCAGCAGATATTTCTGTAGAAAATCTTTCACCCAATTCAGCAGCCCCAATCATTTCTCCTTTTTTTCTTTTGCTTCCGCTTCAATCTGCGCGGCTCTTTCTTTTACCTTTTCCGTAAATTCTTTTGCTTTAGCCTGCACGTTTTCAACATGATCGGATATTTTTTCTTTGGCATTTTCAATAAACTCTTTTGCTTTACCCTGTGCATTTTCAACCTGATCGGACACTTCTTCTTTCAGATCCTTGGCTTTATCCTGTGCATTGTCAATAAATTCTTTCGCTTTATCTTGTGCATTTTCAAACTGATCTTTTACTTCTTCTTTCAGATCTTTTGCTTTATCCTTTGCATCATCAATCTGCTCTTTTGCTTCTTCCTTCAGATCCTCTGCCTTATCCTGTGCATTTTCAACCTGATCGGATACTTCTTCTTTTACTTCTTCCGTCATTTCTTTTGCCTTATCCTGTGCATTTTCGATCTGATCCTTTGCTGCTTCCTTCAGATCTTTTGCCTTATCCTGCACATTTTCAACCTGATCCGATACTTCTTCTTTCACTTCTTCTTTTAAATCTTTTGCTTGGTCCTGTACATTTTCGAGCTGTTCCGTTGCCTGATCTTTAACTTCCTGAACTTTTGACTGAGCTTTCATCTTTTCCCCCTTTTTCTTCAACTCTTCTATCTGTTCTTTAGCCTGCACTTTTATTTCCGCCGCTTTGGTTTCGGCGTTTTTCTTCAATTCTTTAGACTTAACCTTGGCAAGAGCCTGAAAATCCTTCACTGCTTTTACCGCTGTTTCTTTTGCCACTTCAGTAGCCCCCAGCGTGGTATACTTCGCTTTTTCTATTTGTTCATCCGTCATTCCGGCTTTTTTTAGACCGAGAGTTATTTGTTCTCCCAACTGATTAAAAGTGTCCACCAATTGGACGGCCAGTTTATCCACCGCATCATGAACTTTTTCCGGATATACATCGTTAATTTTATTTTTTACTTCTTTCGCCAATGCTCCTTTTTCATCTCCCAAAGGAGTCTGACCATCAGAGTTTTCCTGAATTTCATCGGCCAATTTATTTCCCTCTTCTCTCGCTTTTTCAAATACTTCCTTATAGGGTCTTGTGTCGTCGGGCATTCCGTCTTTAATCCACTTAACGGCAGTTTTCCCCAATCCGTAAGTCACGGAGATCCCAATGGGAATTTTAAAAATGGAAAGGGGAAGCAAAGTTGCAATCGTCGTGCCTACGACGGTTGCCCCCAAAGAACCGATAAATGATAATATGGTTTTTTGAGATACATCTACGCCGTAAACGGTCCCTATTTTTGAAATCATGTAGACTTCATTGGCAATCAGAGCACCTGTTCCCAGTAAAGGTGCCGCAACAATCACCCCTGCACGGGCAGCTCCCCATCGGATTAAGTTTTCTGCCTCTTTGTCGCGATCATCGATCACATTGACCTCCACATCAGCTTCCGATGTCTCTACCTGAACGTCTTCTGCCGGTTCAACAACTTTCTCTTCAGCAGAAGCGGCGGATGACATATCTTCTAATTCTTCCGTTACCTTCTTCTCTTTTTCTTCGTCCATGGTTTCCTCCTATTACTACACTGAGTCCCGTCGAGAATCACAATGAATTCTATCTTTTTTAATTATACTAAAAATTCTGAATTTTTTCTATATTCAAATATTTCTATTACCAATCGGTTAGCCCACCGTCTGCGGGGATAATGGCACCGGTTATGAAAGAGGCCCGTTCGGAGAGCAAAAAAGCAATCACGTTTCCGATTTCCTCCGGCTCTGCAATCCGCATGAGAGGGTATAAATTTTCCATTTCTTCCGTGGTTCCGCCATAAATTTTTAACTGATTTTCCAAGAGCGGGGTTCGTACATCTCCGGGACATACTACATTGGCACGAATACCGTCTGTCGCAAGTTCCAGAGCCAACGATCTTGTAAATGCCGTCACGGCTCCTTTTGTTGCGCTGTACAGACTTCCCTGTACATTCCCCTGTATCGCTGCATCGGATGCCACCGTCACGATACTTCCTTTACCTTTCTTTAAAAAAGGCAGCAATTCTCTTATAAATCGAATGGTACCGAAAACATTGATATCAAAAAGTTCTTTTATTTCTTCATCTTTCACATTTTCCAAAAGTCCTTCTTTATAAATTCCCGCTGAAGAAACAATTCCGTAAATCTCTCCGATTTTTTTTATTTTTTCTGCCAATTGTGTAAGATCTTCCTTTTTTCTTACATCACAGGGAATAAAAATACTGTTTGCCACTTCCTTTTCCGCAAGTCGTCCCCGCGCTTCATTTCGTCCGATAAGAACGGTTTCCCAACCTTCTTTCGATAAAATATCAGCCGTCGCAAGCCCTATACCTGAAGTACCGCCTGAAATGACCACCCGTTTCTTTATATCCATACCTGTCTCCTATATTCAATATCTTCACCCTTCAGAAAAATTTTACCGATTCGGTTCTCTTGAAATTAACCGATTCGGTTCTCTTGAAATTATATTGATAAATACCGTAATTTCTTTTATTTTACTTCATTTTCATTGCACTAAAGAAGATACATATATAAATTCTATTCCTTCCGCCTTCAGTTGGGGAACCATATCACGGAAAGCGGCTGCCGTATGAGGGCGACAATGGCCGATAATAATATATGTCCCCCGTGCTTTAGCTCTTTCCGCTCCTTCCCGTATCATGGCACGAATCTCACCTTCATCAGTGGAATTATCCACAAACAAA
This sequence comes from uncultured Dialister sp., assembly GCA_900545785.1. GTDB lineage: Bacteria > Bacillota > Negativicutes > Veillonellales > Dialisteraceae > Dialister. Next base: position 3,070 of record URAA01000032.1, read on the forward strand.
TCATTTCTCACATAGGGCACACCCGATGCCGATGCCGCCCGATCTGCTGCTGTCGTCGTATTTGTACGGCTGTCAAAGAAAAATAATCCTCGACGGGACAATTCTTTCATGACAACACTCATCACACGATAATCTGTTGTTGCCTTTGAACCCTGATGATTGTTGATTCCGACGGCCTGCGGTACCTGAGAAAGAGATTCGCTCAGCATATTTCTGATCTCCCCGTCTCCCATAGATGTCAGAATGGTTTTATCTTCCATTCCCGAATCAGACATCGGTTCCATAGGCTGATGAAGGATAACGGGCATTCCGTGACTTGCCCATTCCGCTGCCGCTTCCGCGGTATGCAGTTTATTGGGCATGACCGCCAAAGTAAAAGGAACGCCTATATCCTGATAAATTCTTTGAGATTCCAAATCAAGACCTGCATCGTCAATAATGACCGCCAATCGTCCCGTAACTTTCTTTTTATACTCTGCAGGAGAATCTTTTTGTACCGCCTCGCCTTTATCTATCAAAGGTTTCTCCACGATATTTTCTGTTTCTTTAATGCTTTTTTCTTGTTTTTCTGTATCATTTGCGACTTCCGGCCTTTTTTCTCCTCCCTTAATCGTATTCATTATTTTTTCTATCACGGAAGAAACGCTTTTTTCTTTTCCCTTGCCGGATTCCACATTTTCTTCTCCGTCGGAATTTTTCCCTTTGTCGTTGTCGAAGATATGGTGAATGGTTGTATTTGCTGACACTTCGGGAGATGCCGCTTCTCTAAAAGGATTATTTACCGTGAAAGCCGCTGCAAACACAACCGCAATGAAAAATAACAGAAGTAAAAAAGGATGTCCCCCGTTATTTTTTCTTCTGCTGCTTTTCCGTTTTATAATTGAATTTTTGGTGTTTATTCTTTTTTTTGAAACCATTTCAATCCCCTCAAATTAATATTTATTCAATTATATCATTTTTATTCACCTTCTATATCTATAAATATCAATTTCCGAGTTAAAATGATATAATTAAAATAAAAAGAAAGGATGAATACCATGAAGCTCATTGTAATTAACAAATTGTCAGAAAAAATGATCGAAGAATTACGTTCCGCCGTCCCCGGTTCCGTTGTAGAAGCTTATCCGTCTCCGAAAGAGGCTTTGCCTTATCTTGCCGATGCCGATGCGATTGCTCTGTGGGGATTTCAGGACGCAGAACCGATTTTAAAAGCAGCCCCTCATGTCCGGTGGGTTCATTCCCTGTCTGACGGGGTAGAACGTCTTCTGACCCCCGAGATGCTGAGCCGGCCGATTATTTTAACCAATTCCCACGGCATTCATGATCGGACCGTGGCAGAACACGCCATGGCACTTCTTTTGGCACTTTCCCGTCAAATACCGCAAGCCGTACGTCAGCAAGATGAAGAGGTATGGAAACGGCCCAGAGGCATTTCTCTTTATAAGAAAACCGTCGCTATCGTAGGATTTGGTAGCATCGGCCGTGCCATCGCCCAAAGGGCAAAGGGATTTGAAACGGAAATACTTGCCGTCAAAAAACATGTGTCGGAAGAACTTTTTGCCGATAAAGTTTATACGACGGAGCAAATTGACGAAGTGCTTCCTTTGGCGGATTTTGTCATCGCCGCTTTACCGACCACCGCTGAAACCAATCAATTCTTTAATGCAGAACGATTCTCTCTCATGAAAGACGGTGCGTTTTTCATCAATATTGCAAGAGCTTCCATCGTCGATGAAGATGCACTTATCGATGCTTTGTCACAAGACAAATTAGCCGGTGCCGCGCTCGATGTATTTTCAAAAGAACCGCTTCCTGAAGATCACCCCTTCTGGAATATGAAAAAGGTAATTATGACTCCTCATGTAGCTTCTTTCACTCCCGATTCTTGGGACAGGGTTCTTGCCTTATTGAAAGATAATTTTATTTCTTTCGGCAAAGGACTTCCTATGATCAGTGAAGTCGATAAAAAGAAGGGTTATTAAACAACAGCAGGATGTATCCGACAAAAAAATCCATGTCTTTTAGGACATGGATTTTTTATTACTGACATTATTTTCTTTCCAAATATGACTGAATAGCTTCACCCAAACGTTTGATTCCTTCTTCGATTATTTCATCATTGTTATAAGAGAAATTCAAACGGAAGTAATTTTTCTTTCCCGATACGGGGAAGAAACTGTCTCCCGGGACATAAGCCACTTTTCTCTTGATCGCTTCTTCAAACAATTCGCGAGAATCACAATTCTCCGGTAACTCTACCCAGAGGAACAGTCCTCCGTGAGGGTAGGTGCAATTTACATCTTTCGGAAAATATTTTTTGATCGAGTTGCACATGACATCACGACGATGTGCATATAGGCGGCAATTATCCTGAACATGGCCCTCGAAATCATAGTCTTTCATGTATATAGCCACTTCACGCTGTGTCACCGACGGTGTATGTAAATCGGTGGAACCTTTTACCAGATCCATTTTGGCAAGAATTTCATCATTGCAAACCAACCATGCCAATCTCATGCCGGGAGCCAATGTTTTGGAAAAAGTACCGGAATATATGACCAAATGTTTCGGGTCCATAGAAATAAGGGGTGCCGTTTCCTCTCCTTCAAAACGCAGATCTCCGTAGGGATTATCTTCAAATACGGGAATTTCATATTTGGTAGCCAATTCCATCAATTTACGGCGTCGTTCCAAAGACCAGCAGATTCCCGTCGGATTCTGATAATTGGGAATGACATAAATAAATTTGACTCTATCTGTCGTCTTCAAAAGCTTTTCCAATTCTTCAGGAATCATTCCTTCTCCGTCCGTCGGAACTTCCACAAACTTCGGCTGTTCCAGTGCAAAAGCGCCTATCGCTCCGAGATAAGACGGACTTTCTATAAGAACTACATCATCTTTATCGAGAAATACACGGCCGGTAATATCCAATCCTTGCTGAGAACCGGTAACAATCATGACATTTTCTGCCGTTATCTTCTCCATTCCCATAGGCATATACATACGATTCATCCGTTCGGCAATTGCGATGCGGAGCCCCATAAATCCCAAAGAAGGACCGTACTGCATAGCGCCGGCGCCATCTTCTTTTCTGACTTTGAGAGCAACTTCCGCCAATTCTTTCAACGGAAATGTTTCGGGCGCGGGAAGACCGCCTGCAAAAGAAATAATATCCGGCTGTGCCGTCAACGCCAAAAGCGGTCCTAAATCAGATCCTTTCATTTTGCTGAGTACTTCAGAAAAACAAATAGCCATATTCCATCTCTCCTTTATCTGTCTGTGATCTTTTGAATATCAATCAGAAAATATATCTATTGAATTGATTTTATTTTAATTCCGATGGCAGAAAAAAGTCAATTATTTATCTATAAAAAACCTCCTTATCAATCGTTCCGATAAGAAGGCTTACAATTTTTTCATTGCAATATTAATTTTGCTTTGTCTATATCCTTTTTGATTTGCAGCTTTAATTCATCTACCGTGTCAAATTTAATTTCATCCCTGATTCTGTCTGCCCACTCCAATGCAAAAGGAGCATCATAAATATTCTCATCAAAAGAAATGATAAATGTTTCAATGCTTTTCTCTTCATTTCCAAAAGTCGGATTGCTCCCCACATTTGTTACCGCCGGATAAAAACGGTGGTGAATTATTGCCTTTGTTGCATATACTCCGTCTTTAGGAATGATTTTCCCCGGTTCCGGATTCAAATTGGCTGTAGGGAACCCCGTTACCCGATGACCTCTTTTAAATCCGTGGACGATATCACCGTTAATGATATAACGGCGCCCCAGTAAATCAGAAGCTTTCTTCATCTCTCCCGACAATATCAATTCACGAATTTCCGTACTTGATATGACTTTTCCATTGCCATCTTCTTCCGAAGGAATTAATTCCACGAATACGGGAGAATTATTAAAATACTCTTTCAGCATCAGGCTGTTTCCTTCGGCTCCTCTGCCGAAAGTAAAATTTTCCCCGATGACGATCCCCTTCAGCTTCGGAATTTTCCTTAAATCCGCAAGAAATTCTTTGGCAGATTTTGATAAAAAATCAGGATCCGGGCTGATAACAATCATCATATCGAAGCCCATATCGTCAATAATTTTTTCTTTTTCTTTTTCTGACGACAGAAGCGGCACGGGAATATGAGGTGCCAAAACAGTCATCGGATGAGGATAGAATGTCATGGCAACAGGAGCAGCTTTTAATTCGTCCGCCAATTGCAATGTCTTGTGTAAAACCTTTTGATGCCCTTTGTGAACACCGTCGAAAAAACCGATGGTGAGCACTATGGGCTTTGCTGTCAATATATGCTCTAAACCGTTAACTGTTTCCATTTTACCTCACAGAAATACTTTTTTCGGATGCAAAATCCCTTCTTCTATACTTGCCGTTCCTAAAAAAACATCATTATTAAATACCGCAACCGAGGATTCATCATTTTCTTTCACTGCGATACGTTTTCCCATGGAGAAATCTTTTGCTTGTTTTTCATTGAGATAAACGGGCAAAAGTGTTGAAATAATCGGACGAATATCTCTGACAAGACATCCTTCCGGATCTTTTTCAATTTCTTCCAAAGTCTTGGATTCATCAATTGTAAAGGGGCCCATTTCTGTTCTGAGAAGAAACGACATCGTCACCGCTATCCCTAATTCGGCGCCCAAATCACGTCCTAAAGCTCTTATATAAGTACCGGAAGAACAATCTGCAGACAGACGTACATAAGGAGAGTTGATTTCTCTCAAGTCAAGATGAAAAATTGTCACTTTTCTCGGCGGAATTTCAATTTTTTTACCTTCTCTTGCCAACGCATAAGCTCTCCTGCCGTTCACGGACACAGCCGAATAGGCAGACGGTACCTGTTCTATCTCTCCCCGATACTTTGACATCGCCCTTTCCCAGTCGGAAGTGTCGGTATTCACTGCACTTTCGGAAATAACCCGGCCCGTCATGTCTTCCGTATCCGTGGCTATTCCCATAATAAATTCAGCCTCATATTTCTTTCTGTTGATCGGAGCATATTCTATTAATCGGGCAGCCCGTCCCAAGAATACAGGAAGGACTCCCGCAGCCATGGGATCGAGCGTACCGCCGTGACCTATTTTCTTTTGCCCGTAAATACGCCGCAGATGGGCAATCACATCAAAAGATGTCATCCCCGCCGGTTTAAGGACGTTAAGGATTCCATCCATTACAGATATTTCACCGCCGCTGCCACCAATTTATCTTCGCATTCCGAAAGCGGGCCCTTTATAGTGCAGCCCGAAGCTCTCCAATGACCGCCGCCGCCGAATTCACCGGCCAATTCCGAGACATTGGCGTAGTTTAAAGATCTGAGGGAAATACGATATTCATCTTTTCCTCTGTATTTAAAAAGTGCGGCAATTTCTGCTCCTTTTATGCTTCTCGGTATAGAGGCGTAGTAATCGGAATTTTCTCCATCCAGTTTCATGGCCTCTTCATTCATATAAGCCACCACTATTTTCCCGTCATGATAAGAATGTATCGTATCTGCCACCAATTTATAACATTTCATGGCATCTTCCGTTTTTTCATCCAATCTGTTGGAAATATAAGAAGGATCGGCTCCCATCGCCACCAAACGGCTCGCCATCAATAAAGTATTTTCTGATGTGCAGCTGAATTTAAAGAATCCGCTGTCTGTTCCGATTGCCATATACAATGCATTACAGGTATCTTTATCCAGTTCAACACCCATGGCAAGGAACATTTCAGTCAGCATTTCCGCCGTAGCGGCATATTTATATTTTAAATAGAGATAATCCGTATATCTTTCGTTTATCCTGTGATGATCGATGGCAAGGCTCGGCACATCGGGAAAATCAAAATTTCCGCCTCTTTCCAAATTTCCCAGATCCGTGAAAATCAACGCATCATATTCTTTATTTGCAGGTATTTCCGTCATTACTTTTTCTGATGTTTTTACCAAAGAAAATACGGACGGCACCGGGTCGGGAAGCAGCATATCCGCTTCTTTCCCCAAGGTAAGCAAAACATTGTGAAGTGCACAGATGGAACCGACATCATCTCCATCGGGATGTTCATGACCGACAAGAAGAAATTTATTATGTTCTTTCAAAAAAGAAATAGTTTCTTCCATTCCGATTTCTTTCGCATGACCGATTTTTAAGCTCACTTTTCATCCTCCTTATGAATTTTCTTTAAAATTTCATCAATGTGCATACCATAATCTAATGAATTATCTTCTTTAAATGAAATTTCCGGCGTGTAATAAATCTTCATCCGCTTTCCCAGTTCTTTCCTGATAAACCCTTTTGATTTATTAAGAATAAGAAGAGATTCTTTTTTACTTTCTTCTTTGCCGAAAAGGCTGACGTACACCGTCGCTTCCCTCAGATCTCCCGTCACTTTGACGCCGGTTACGGTAACAAATCCCAATCTCGGATTCTTTAAATCTTTCAGGAGCATGTTTCCGACTTCCTGCTTAATAAACTCCTCTATCTTTCTTACTCTCAGTTCCGACATATATACCTCGCTATGGTAAATATAAGAAGAACGGCGTAAGAGAAAGACGCCGCTCCTGTTTTATATTATTCTAATTCCGCTGCTTCCTCTTCAATCTTAAATGCTTCCAATTGATCCCCCTCTTTGACATCCCTGTAAGATTCGATGGAGATACCGCATTCAAAGCCTTCCGTAACTTCTTTCACATCGTCCTTGAATCGGCGAAGAGAACCGATCTTTCCTTCATGAATGACGATTCCGTCTCTTACGATACGGAGCATGGAATTATTTGTTATCTTGCCGTCCTGTACATAACATCCGGCAACGATGATCTTCGGCGTATGAATAACTTGGCGAACTTCTGCATGTCCGAGAAGCACTTCTCTTGTTTTAGGTGCCAGCAGACCTGCCATCGCCGCTTTCACATCATCGATCGCATCGTAAATAACACGATACAATTTAATATCTATTTTATCTTTTTCCGCAAGCGCCCTTGCATTGGCATCGGGACGAACGTTGAACCCGATGATTAATGCGTTGGAAGCAGAAGCCAGCATGACATCCGATTCACTGATGGCACCTACTGCAGAGTGAACAATGGAAATACGGACTTCGTCGCTCTTAATCCCTTGGAAAGATTGTACCAAAGCTTCTACGGATCCCTGTACATCAGCCTTGATAATAACATCAAGCTGCTTCATTTCTCCTTCTTTGATTTTTTCAAAGATATTATCCAAAGTTACTTTCTGTACGCTTCTGTTTTCTTCATCCTTTGCCAAAGATGCACGAAGTTCAGCTATTGTTCTTGCTTTCCCCGCGTCCATGACATAAAATTTATCTCCTGCCTCAGGGACGCTGTTCATACCGAGAATTTCAGCCGGCGTGGAAGGTTCTGCCCCTTTCATTTTTCGTCCGTTCTCATTAGTCATGGCACGAACACGTCCCCAGCTCTTTCCTGCCAAAATTCCGTCTCCCACACGGAGAGTCCCGTTTTGAACAAGAATATTCATGATGGGGCCTCTGCCCTTATCCAGTTCTGCTTCTACGACGATACCGTAAGCTTCACGATTCGGATTGGCTTTTAATTCCTGAATTTCCGCTATGAGAAGAATATTTTCAAGCAAGTCATCCAATCCTTGTTTTTTCTTGGCAGAAATGGGAACCATGATGACATCTCCGCCCCAGTCTTCCGCCAAAAGTCCTTCATGAGACAATTCTTCTTTTATCCGATCCGGATTGGCTCCCGGCTTATCTATCTTATTGATGGCAACCACGATTGGAACGCCTGCGCTCTTGGCATGATGAATAGCTTCTACCGTTTGCGGCATAACACCGTCGTCGGCAGCGACAATCAAAACCGCAATATCCGTCAACTGAGCGCCGCGAGATCTCATGGCAGTGAATGCTTCGTGTCCGGGAGTATCTAAAAATGTGATTTTATGATTTTTATACCGAATTTGATAAGCACCGATATGCTGGGTGATGCCGCCTGCTTCATGCAAAGCAATGCTGGTAGAACGCAAAGCATCCAACAAAGTCGTTTTACCGTGATCGACATGCCCCATAATAGTGACAATCGGAGGTCTTTCCTTCAGATCTTTCGGATTATCTTCCTCCGGTATATACTCGGTGGGATCTTCCGGTGCTGCCGCTTCCAGAATTTTCACTCCGAATTCTTCGGCTAAAATCTCTATGGTGTCCACATCCAAGTTCTGATTGATGGTGGCCATGACACCGTCCTGCATAAGGTATTTAATGACTTCCGATACTTCCCGTCCTAATTTTTCTGCCAGTTCTTTGACGGTCATACTGCCGTTTACTTCTATTTCCGTCGGATATACGGCAGCTTTTTTATCTGTACCGCGCTTTTTCTTTTTATTCTGATTTAAGGAACGGGCCATAAGAGAACCGCCTTCTTTTTCTCTACGGCTTCTTTCGTAGTCCTTTCTTGTCTTTTTCTTTTCCGGTTTTTCTCTTCTTGTCGAGGTAACCGGAATTACTTCTTCTACCGTCGAAGATTCTGTTTTTTGTGTTCTGCCGCCGGCAAATGATGGACGACCGTTTCTGTCATCTCTTTGTGAACGGTTCCCGAAGGAAGATCTTTCATTTCTGTCACTTCTTTGAGGACGATCTCCGAACTGATTACGTCCGCCTCTGTCTCTGTCATTTTTCTGCAAATGACCGCCCCTGTCATTTCTTTGCGAACGGTCTCCTTGAGACGGCCGTTCTTTTCGGTCGGTTCTCTGTTGGAACTCACCGCGGGGAGAGCGATTACTTCTGTCATTTCTTTGCGGACGATCTTCCCGGGAAGGACGATCGCTTCGTTCATTTCTCTGTTGACGACTTTCATCAGACTTAAAGGATTTGCCCGTTTGTGCCGGTTTCTCTTCTTTCACGGTAGAAATTTTGCTTTCTCCTTTATTTATAATTTCGCTTTCAGATTCAGTCTTGTTTTTCTGAACCGCTGTTGCCTTTTCTTCTGCACGCTTTACTGCATCAGTTTCTTTTGCCTCTGCCGGTCTCATGTTTTCCGTTTTTTTCTCGGACTCTGCAGCGCTATAGGAGGAATAAGATTTCTTGCCCTCCGCTCCTTTATTACCGCCGGTCGGTCTGCCCTGCTGATCGAATCTGACCGTTCTCATCGGAGGTCTCTTGGTTTTTTTCGGCTTTGGTGCAAATGTTTTTTCCAATATCTCTTTGGCACTTTCATCTACACTGTTAAGCCTGTTTGTTGCTTCAATATTATTTTGCTGCAACACCGAAATGACTTCTTCCGTGGATTTATTAAATATTTTCGCTAATTCATATATTCTGTACTTTGGCATAGACAGCCTCCCGTTCTCTCTTATTTTCGATCATCAATCTTCTCGGCAATCGATTTTCCGAAACCATGATCCGTTATCAGAAGTGCAGTTCGTATTCCTTTTCCGACTGCAGCCCCCAATTTATCTTTGTCTCCGAACAAACGCACGGGCAATGATGCAGATTCCGCCAAATAAAGATATTCCTTTTTTGCCTTTTCTGCACAGTCTTCTGCAATGATAAGCAATGTGCCTTTTTTACTTTTTATCGATTCCCTTACTTGTTCATTTCCCGATAAAAGACGGCCCGCTTTCATGCAAAGTCCCAATAATTTATAGACAGGATCATCCATTTTCGATTTCTTCCTTAATCGCATCATACACTT
>URAA01000033.1 GCA_900545785.1 uncultured Dialister sp.
GATTATTATAAGAAAACGGGACATCTGTCCCGTCTTTATGTTACGAAAGGCTCCCCATATCGATCATAATCCATCCCGTGGAATAAGGGGCAATATCATATTGCTGGAAAATAAAATAGACATGGTTATTCGTTCCTATATAAAATTCTTTCGGAAATTCGGTGATCGTATAATTCGGAAATAAAGGCAAATTCCTTTTTCTTGCCTGCTTTGCCGTTTCTTTCTTAAGCTTTTCCAAAGTCAGCTCGGGCATCATGCTTTTCAAACCGGAAAACGTTAACCTTTTTCCATCTCTGTCCAAGGTAATCCCCTTGACATAATTAATGGGATGAGCCGCTTTTTCATACATGACGGATTCTACAAGGACGATGCTGTTGAAATCTCCCTTCTTCCCTTCCTGCCATTGGAGCCAGCCGGATACTTTCCACTTTATCTTCCTTCTCTTTTTTTGATTCCCGTTTAAAGAAGTCAAAAAATAGTCCGCTTCTTTCTCCATTCTCTCATTGAACCGTTTTTTGAAAGAAAGGTTATCCCCGTCATAGCCGGGCACCCTCGTCACACTCGTATCCATGCGCCTTTCTACCGTCCGGTATACTTTGCTTTTCTCCCCTGCGATCAAGGCGGGTCCCGCCAGCCATTCTTTCCCTTGGACAAATCCTCCGGAAAAGAACAATATAGCCAATACAAGACTTATGATTTTCCCTATTTTCATACGATCGCCGCCTCTCTTATTTTTATATAGTATATCACAAAGTAAAGAGAAATTGCCTTTTATGCATGATTTGTTTTACCGCTTCACCGCTGAAAATTTGCCGTCTTTCATCCGGAGCAAAATGAGTTCTGTTTGAGGATTCCTGTTTTCATCAAAACTGAACGTACCGCAGACCCCTTCAAAATTTTTCATTTCTGCCAAAGCATCTCTGATCTTTTTCCTGTCTTTGCCGGAGCCCCCTCTTATAACCGCCTCCGTCACCATATAAACGCCGTCATACGCGGCAGCAGCAAATTGATCCGGTTCATGACCGTATGCCTTTTTATAATTTTCTACAAATTTTTTTGTTTTTTCCGACTCCCTCTCGGAAGACCACATGGACGAAACATAAACATTGTCCGCTGCCGAACCCGCCATTTTTCCCAATTCGGGAGAAACAAACCCGTTATCTCCCAGAACGGGCTGATTCATTCCCATTTCTCTCATCTTCCTTAAAATGCGGGAGCCTTCCTGATAATAACAACAAAGAATGATCACATCCGGAGCGGCATGCTGTATTTTCGTCAATTGTGCGGAATACTCGCTGTCTTTGCTTCCGAACGCTTCCGTACCGACGATATCCACGCCCTCTTCCTGCAAAGTCTTTTCAAAATATTTTTTTGCCGTCACATGCTGTTCATTATCATGGGCATAGAGAACGGCTGCTGTTTTATAATTTAATAAAGCTTTGGTTTTTCTCACCGTTTGCGGAATATTCACCGATTCGGGCACGGAATTTCTGAATATATAATCTCCTATGTCGGTCATTCCTTCCGCCGTCACCGATATCGCCAATACAGGCACTTTTGCATTCTGAGTGACCGGTCCCGTCGCCTTGGCTTCATTGGATGTCATCGGCCCGATGAGCACGCTTACCTTTTCCTGAATCAATTTTTTAGTGACATTGATGGCATCTCCCGGTACACCTTTAGAATCTTCCGTCAGTATCTCCACAGGGATATCTCCCTTCTCATTTATTTCCGATACCGCCAAACGGATCCCTTCCTCCTGCGATTTCCCGTAAGCTGCCGCCCCGCCGCTCAGAGCCGTCACAAATCCTATCCTTACACTGTTTTTCCCTTCGGAGTGACTTTCCTCTTTCTTTCCGCATCCGGCAACACCGAAAGCGATGACAGCGGTCATGGAAAAAATAACTGCCCTTTTCATCATTTTTTTGAAATTCATCTGCATTCCTCCCTGTATTTCATCAAATTTTCACTAAAAAACCTCCCTGCAACATGCTATTGATGCAGAGAGGCGCTTTGCGCGGTACCACTCCCGTTTATCCCTCGGGGAGCCGTGTATAAAAAAATGCCCTCCCCGAAAAATCGGGCAAGGGCGTTTGACGCGGTACCACCTTGCATTATACTTGCGGACGGGTAATAAAAAAACCTGCCCGACAAAAATCGGACAGGGGCGAATTCTTTTCGCGGTACCACCCTGCATTATACTTGCGGCTCCGATCCGTAACGTGGATATACGCCTTCATCTACTGCATTTCAATGAGGAGCTCACGAGAGAGTTCGTCTTGTCCTTCGCACCGGTTTACACCAACCACCGGCTCTCTTTGCCATCTGTAACAGGACTTTTTCTCGTTCCCGGCTTTTAGCTTTTAAATTAAGGAAATCATACCTGCTTTTATTTCTTTTGTCAACACAACAATTAAAAATATTTTTCTCTCCCCCCTTATTTTTTGATCACCTATTCTTCATCCCTAATAATTATGTCCCCCTCTGCACCGATTTCATCAGTCAATACATCTTTATGAAATCTCCGCCTTTTATCACTTCGGCAATGAAAAAACGATCTGCCTCTTCAATGAATGTATTCTATTTCTAAATTTTTTCTAAACAGCCGCTTCTCTTTTCATTTTCCTACGATTTCAGTCACTTTTCTATTTTTCGATTTTATTCGATATGCTCCTCTTCCTATTTCCTTCCGCAGGAAATTACGACTTGCGGTCAAAAAATGATTCTGCTTTATTTTTTGTTTATGATTTATGCATTGATAAGTATCTTGCATTGCAAAGTACCATATGATATATTGAACGTATCCCGAGAACTTCCATACTGTTTTACGGAGAAAGGAAGGACTATGAATATTCAATTGAAAAAAGGAGTCATGGAAATTGTAGTTCTGTCCATGCTTCGGAAAAAAGATTTTTACGGGTATGAACTTGTCACTGAAATTTCCAAATATATAGAGATGTCGGAAGGAACGATTTACCCCCTTCTCAACCGATTCAAAAAAGACGGTCTTGTCGATACCTATCTGACGGAATCTCATAACGGGCCTCCGCGAAAATACTACCGGATCACCGATGCCGGTCATTCCGAATACACCGAATCCGTACAGGAATGGGCGGAGTTCACAAAAGCTGTCAATTTACTTCTTTCAGAAGGAGGAAACGGGAATGAATGAAAGAGAATTTTTAGATCTGCTGCGATACTATTTCCGCAGCGTCAAATCGGAGGATGTAGAAGAGATCCTCACCGACTATAAAGCTCACTTTGCCGAAGCGAGAGAACGGGGCCTGACGGATGAACAAATCACAAAAGAACTGGGCCATCCCGAAGACATTTACCAATCTTATCAAGCGGAAGGCATCGTCAGTGAAAAAGGAAAAATAGAAAAAATCTCCGAACAGGCTGAAATATTGGCAGATAAGACGCAAAAGAAAGCGGCCGATACATGGAATGAATTAAGCCCGAAGATCCCCGATGCCGCCAATGTGACCGCTTCCATTCTCGTAAAAATCTTTTATGCCATTTGTGCGGTCATTGCCATTCTCGTGTTCGGTATCACCGCATTGATCATCTATCTCCTCTCCATCCATTTCACCCCCATCATGGGAGCGGCCCCCCTGCCGGGACTTCATCCGATCACTTTGATCGGCCTCGCCGGCACAGGCATTTTTGCCGCCCTCTCCATCTATTTCATGGGTGCTTTGGGAAAGGATTTATATAAAAGCCGGAAACGGGAAGAAAATAAAAATACCCCCTCATCGGACAATCCCGCCGGAAATATCGCTTCGGAAATCACCGATGTTTTACCTGCAAACACAGAGAAAGGCGGTGAGCAGAAATGAAAAAAATTATTGTCTGTATGGTACTTTCCATGCTCTTCCTCTTACTCACCGTCGGTTCATTTCTGGTCAATGATATCTCCTCCCATCATCAATGGATGGAAAATAATCGGGCGAAGATATCCGAACACTTCCAAAGAGATGACCGGCACCGGAAAGGCCCGATGCACGACGGCGACAGAATGATGCCTCCGTCTCCCGAAAGAAAAGCTTTCTCTGAAGACAAAACTCCGTCTTCTGCAGATAAAAATGTTCCCCCTCAGAAAAATAACGGGGAACGAAATTCCAATTGATTTTTTGTTTGTGTCTGATTATTAATTTATTGAGTATCATGTAAAGAAAGAAGGATGTATTATGCAAAAATTAAAAAAGTATATCATTATCTCCGCAGCAGGCCTGACCGTTCTTACCGCTTCCGCCCTGTCTTCCCAAACCGCCTCCGCCGCTGATTTCTCCTCTCCGGAGCCGCAGCAGGAAATAAGAGATGAAGGACGGGACTACAGAATCGCCCTCCAAAACAAAGAAAACGAAGGCAGAGACTACCGGATCGCTCTCCACAACAAAGGCATGGACGAAGAAATACACCCCGAATTCAGAGGAGAACATCGAAAAGAAAGACATAAAGAATACAGAGATTCTGAAAAAAGAGCTCCCCGTCACTACAAAAATAACGAAAAAAGACATCACGACGGCTTCAAAAGGGATGAGAACAAAAAGCACGACCCCTACCGTGACTATGAAAAACGGCACCATGTAAAAGACAAAGATGCCAAATATCACCAGAAAAAAGACCATCATGAACGGAAAGATGATCACAGAAGAATCAATCGGGAAAACCCCGACGTAAGAGAATAAGAAATTCACCCCCGCAACTGATAATAAATTTATAAAAAAACTTTTACTTTCTCTCTAACCGATAACATATAAAAAGAAAGGTACGGTCCCCCCATTCGTACCTTTCTTTTTAAATTCCCCTATATCCTGTTTTTTCCCCTTTATTGTCTATATCTTCTCTTGCCAAAGTTTCGGTAGTAAACCGGTTCTTTTCCTTTTCCACCCTGCTGTCTATGACCACTCTTATACTAAGTCCTTGCAAATGACAACTGTATAAACTCCTAACACATTACATCAGATACTTTCTGGCATACATTATAGTATTCATAAGAATAGAGATTTTTAAAATAATTTCAAATAGAATTGACTGATTCCAGTAAAAAAAGACAACTCCCATAAAAAAAGTAGCCATGACAATAATCAAAATTCCCAGATAGTGCTTGATCTTACTAATCCGAGTATGATTATTTCTCCTTATGTAATATTCATCAGGGTACCAAAATAACTTTATCAATGTATGAATAATAGATATCTGAGCGTTCCCTTGAACCTGTAGTATTCCTGCACATATTAAAGAAATACTCATCAGTAAAATCAGAATCAGAAAAATATAGTCAGAAAAATCCATAAGTATAATTTTTCTCGTGTAGATTTTTTCAATACAGTAAATAACAGAAAGAATTCCTGTCATAATAAAAAAATAAATATTAACCACAGAAAAATTCCCCCATTTGTTATGACCGGACATGAATTATGCTCTCCTCTTTATTTTTTAGGATAAATTGCTACAGAATACTTTAACAAATTTTTCCCGCCACCTTTTTTGTAATTATGCAGATCCTGAGTGTTAAAATATAACACCAGCTCATAGTCTTCTTTCTGAAAATTAAACGAATCCCCTATTTTTCGATTGTTCGAATAATCTATATTTTCTGAATTTCCCATAAATTTCCACCCGGTATCCTTCAAACATTTCTGATAATAATCTATAATACTTGTTTGATCTCCATAAGATTGAAGTGTCCCTGTAAGAATATAGTACTTAGCAGTTCTATAGTTGAACTGTAATAAATCTACTAATTTACTCTCTTCATTATAAACATTGATCTCTGCAACGCTTTTTCTTACCTCTATTTCAGGCTTTCTTGATTCTAAATGGTTGACTAAAATGCAAATCAATATTATCATGGCAAATCCTAATAATCTCAGGACTAATTTCCGGTATTTTATTTTTGAAACCATTTGTCTACCTCTTTATTATCTAATAGGTCAGTATAATCTCCACTAACCCCTAATTGCGGTAGTCCTACTCCATATTTCAATAATATTTATTAAGCCTTTTTTATAACGATTACATATCTTCTTTCTTCCATTGTTCCCCAAATAATTGTATTCGGATCTTTATCCAAAGGAATTGAAGATGACCATGTTAAAGTATACCCATCCTTATAAAAATTAAATTCATCATACTTATCCGTATGAATGTAAAAATCCTCCCCTTTGGCATTTTTCCCTTTAATCCAACCTCTTTTCAACAGTTCTTCCGCATAGTAGTCTTTTACAATATTCCCCTTGGTTGGCAGAATAAAAGATTTCGAAGAAAATGCTCTATCCGGCATACGAGAAACAATTTTAAGTTCATCTTTTAGAATTTTATCTGATTCATAAATTTTTATGTCCGGAATATGTTCGTACATCTCTTTCCGCACAGATTCGGAAGCATATTCAATATAGGTCTCACATACTTTTCCTATAAATAAGAATGCCACCAAAATCAACAAGAGTTTTAAAATCACTTTCCCAACTTTTTTTATTAAAACTTTATTATCTAAGGTATTCATGCGTTTCCCCTCAATCTCGGATAGTTGTGCCGTCTTTTATTTCATTCTTCATTCTTTCTACACGGTCCGAGACATTTTCGGTTCCACCCATGTCTCCACCTATCTGCGGCGTCCCTACACCCATTACATACACTCTTACTCGATCTCTGTATTCAGATTTCATAGCCGTCTTTACTTTAACTTATTCCAAAAGATATTACCTTGTTTTTTTATGGTGCTCATTTGGGAAATACCTGCCTTTGATAAAGTACTGCAAATTTCATCTATAGCAATTTCTTGTAACGTATCTATTTGTTTTAATATCACTAAATCATTATTATCATTTCCACTAACGTCTTTCGTTTCCGAAGAACTGTTTGTAATTTTGAATCGCCAAAATTCGTACAATATAAAAAGTAATTAATAGGAATATCGATACAATTCCCAATAAACATTCCATACTCATATTCCTCATATTTCTGTGCCAAATCACTTATCCGGTAACTCTCGCTACAAGAAGTATACAGAATGCAATAATCCCAAGCAGTTTATAATCAAAATATAGCGCAATACCGGCAATTACACATCCTATCATAAAACAAATGTCACTCCCGCTAAAAAAATCATATATATTTTTAATTTTACTTTTTATCGTATGAATATCATTTTTTTTACTCATATGCTTCTCCTCGCTCTACTTCATTAATTTTTTCACTTTTATTATGTGTCGCGACTTCAAAATATAATGATATCCATGCTACATAGCCGGTTACATTTTTTACTCTATTCAAAAATTTTATTCCACCAAAACTTCCCGGGGCTATACGCTCCAGTTCAGGATAATTTGATTTTGTATATTTTGACAGCCAATTAATCGCACGAAGGGTTCCATCTTCTGCTACTCCTTTAGCAATATCATTTGATAACCCATCTTTAACATCGGGTGGAATATGTTCAAGAATTTCTTGTATTGAGATTATATGAATATCTCCCTTATCATCTTTGTACTTATATTTTTCATAGAAATTTGAGGATTTCTCTTCTGCGGCCTCTATTTCCTCATCTAAATAATTCCACTTCGTTCCCATCTGTGCCGTATAGGCTCCCGTGCTTCCGTCTCCTGCTACACTCCCTACTATCCCGCCTAAGGCTGTACTGATGGCTTGTACGGCATCGGGATGTTTTGCCATCCATTCTTTTCCTTTTGTTTTCTCTATATATCCTACGGCATATTCATTGATACTTCCCGACAGGGCTCCTGCGAGGGCATTCCCTCCGCTCATCTTTCCTGTCAATGCTCCCAAGGCTCCGTGAAGAAGCATTTTTTCTTCCGATCCGTCTTTCCAGTTGTAGTGCTCTGCTGCTTCATGGATGACTTTATTTCCCACCATATTCATCATGTGTATCAGTTCTTGCTTTTCTTCCGTTTTTGCCTTGTCGAAGATCTCTTGCAATCTGCTCAGGCTGTGTTCCGTGTCTCTGTTTAGTTTCTCTATATCTTGTCTTTGGTTTGTTTTCTCTTTGATTGTAATTTCCCCTTCCGCTACGGCGGTCTTTGTCGTACTGCGATCATCGTCTTTCACGGAGGGTATCATATCTGAGAGCAGACCTTGTGCATTAAGCGGTACAGCTCCTGTACTGTAGGAAATTCCTTTTCCGCTTGTTTCATATTCCGCTTTATTATCTATATCGTCCCATGTCAAAAAATTTTAAGCATTAATATGTAAAAAAGTAAGACAATAGTCCCATAAATACAATTATGCTTAACGCAGTTATCCTGATTTGAAATTTAGACTTTTGATGTTTAAGTTCTTTATTAAATTTTTCTGCCATCTCAACATTAATAGATTTAATAAGTGTTCTTTGCATTTCTTTAAACAATAAATAATCTGCAATTTGACATAATACCAGTACTAACATTTCCAGCAACACACCTTGGTTACCGCTTTCATTAAAATTATAAATAAATAATGCCAACGGAACCATTAATAAGATAAAAGCCTTTATTGTTATAATTTTCCAATTAGTATGAGAAGAAAACTCTCCCCAAATCACCCCTTTTAAAAGCCATCTTATCCCAATAATTATATAAGCCATAAATATAATAATATCCATTTATCATCCTCCACAAGATCAATCTATTCCTTCATTCATATCTATAATATAACTATCATCTGACTTCTTTCTTTCAGTTTCCATCAAGGGTGGTGCTATATCTTCTTTAATCTTCGTTATTACCACTGCACCAACAACGCCTTCAGCAATTCCTAATGTACCTCCTGCAAAAACGGTGATTGGAATCAATATTAAATTCCCATAAATATCAATACCAACTCTCCTTTTTGCTCCTTGTATCCCATACTTACTAATATCTGCATCATTAGCTATATCCCATGGCAGTGTAAGTGCATCTCCTATAACGGTCTCTCTTCCTAAGTATTTTGCCACTTTAACATTGATTCCGCTTGATATTGCACTCTCAAATATCGTGTCTCCCTGCGCACGTATTCCTGTAACTAATACCGGTTCTAATAGACTTCCTCCTTCTTTGACTATAAAGGATTTCCCTGTCTTCAAGTCCCAATATGTCCCCGATCTTGATATCGGCAGATATCTTTGCCTTTCATCTATTGCTTCCCAGTCTTTTTTCAATCGCTCTTTATCTTCTTCTGTCTTTGCATTTTTTATATCTTCCAGATATTGTTCATACTGTTCATGGGTCAGGTAGTTGAAAGTGGTTGCCTGCCATGCTATGGCTGCTCCTGTTTTTCCTCCTGCTATATATCCTATGGCGGCACTTGCCATTTTATGTGCTTCCGGGTCTTCTATTTTTCCCAGTTCTTTTTGCAGAAAGGCATTCAGTCCCGCTCCTGTCAGTCCTTTCCCTATCCCTGCCCCCGCTTCCTTCGAGACCAAGGCTCCCATGATTCCATGCATGGCGATTCGGTTGGTTCCGTTTTCACTCCATTTCTCTGCTTCTTTTTCGTAGTTTTCCGCCTGTGTCATATTACCGGCTTTTTTCGCTTCTTCTGCTTTTTGATACAGTTCTTTTTCTTTTTGTCTCGCCATATCTCCTATAAGTCGATATCCTACTCGGGACAGTATATTTACATACTCTTGTTTCTCTTCTGCCGTCTGTCTGTCGAAGATTTCAGAAAGTGCATTCATTGCGTTTTCTGTATCATGGTTTATTTCTTTCGCTGTCTTTTCTTTTGTCGTGGTGATAATGCTGTCGGCTATGGCTGTATAGGTAGTACTTCCCGATTCTCCTTTCACGGGCACTGTCGGTACATAGCCCAGTCCCGCAGGATTCAGTTTGGATACTGCATCGGTGGAGGCGGTGATTCCGCTTGCTTCCGTTTCATATTCCGCCTTATTGTCTATATCTTCCCATGTCAAAGTTCCGGTGGTAAGCCGGTTCTTTTCTTTTTCCGCCTTGCTGTCTATGATGGCTCCTTTGAGATCTGTATTTCCCCCAATATCTATGTCATATCCTTTTTCTCCCGCATAGATACCGCTTTGGGTTGTCACGCTTTCATAGACGGATTCCGTATTTGTCTTTCCTTTTCCTCCGCTCACGGATACGGAGGCTCCCGGGGTGTAGCTGACAGATATCCCTGATGATTTACTTGTTTCGTTGTAGATTTTCTTGTCTTGTTCGCTTTCTATGGACAGGTTTCTTCCTGCCGCGGCTGTCACTTTGTCTCCTCGAATCACTCCGCCTTTGACGGTGATATCGTTTCCGCCGGAAAGGGCTGCCGTGTCCGCAGCGGTGATCTGGGACGGGGTATGCGTGACTATATGTTCTTCATTCCATCCTTTTCCCTTCCCGTAGGATGCACCGATTCCATATCCCCCTTTGCTGATACCTCTCCGTTCACATTCATAATTGTTTTTCTATTGTTATCTTCATTAATATTATTTTTATTATATACCATTTATTTATAAAGGTATAATTAAGTTATTTTATCGGGAGATAAAAATATTCTTCAAAAGGCGTCCCCGAACGAAAGGGTGAATCTAAAAGAATCTGTCGGAGAAACCCGGATAGAAGGAACGAGTTTTTTGTAACTGATCATTGATTTGTTTAAAAATATTTTATAAGAAATTCACATCCTATTTACCCCTTCCGATATAAAATAGATACATTCTTCCATCATTCGCGGTAACAGAATACGAGGGCTTGTAAAACAGGCTGCGGTGATATTGCTTATGATAGGGAATAAATTTTTATTTCCCTCCTTCTTCGATAAATATAAAATGAAAGATACGATTTACTTGTTTTCTTATCTTTTATTTTGCTTTTTCTATCAGGACGGCGGGAATGCATGATATAATAAAAAAGTTAACGGTATTTCAAAGGGGTTATCTATGATTTCTATTGTTACACCTGTTTACAATGAGGAAGATAATGTTGTTTTTTTCCATGATGAGGTCACGAAAGTCATGGAAGAGGTCGGCATGGATTATGAGTTGATCTATATCAATGACGGTTCTTATGACAGGACTGATGAATTGATTCATGATCTGGCTGAGAGGGATCCTCATGTACGGGCGCTTACTTTTGCCAGAAATTTCGGGCATCAGATTGCCATCACCTGCGGTATGGATTTTGCCGAGGGTGATGCGGTGATCACCATGGACGGAGATATGCAGCATCCGCCGGAATTGATCCCTCTTCTCATTGAAAAGTGGAAGGAAGGGTATGATATTGTACAGACAGTCCGGACTTCTACGGAGGATTCGGGGATCGTGAAAAAGATAACGTCTGCCGGTTACTACAAGGTGATCAATTCTATTTCTAAAACTCCGGTGACTCCCGGGGGTTCCGATTTCCGTCTGATAAACAGAAAGGCTCTCAATGTTTTTCTCCGTTTCCGTGAGCACAGCCGTTTTATCCGCGGTATCGTCGGCGGTTTAGGTTTTAAACAGACCACGATAGAGTTTAAGGCGCCTGCCCGTCATGCGGGTGTGTCTAAATTTTCCATGCGGAAAATGCTTCATTTTGCCATGGACGGTATTTTGACCAATTCCACCGTCCCTCTACGGATCGCTTTTTATGTAGGTGCTCTTTCGGGGATCATCGGCATACTCTTGATTTTCCATGTTTTGTATTCTTATATTATGGGAAATGCCGTGCCCGGCTGGACCACCGTGACGATATTGATTTCTTTTTTCGGTGCTGCCAATTTGGTGGGTCTCGGCGTTATAGGCGAATATATCAGCCGTATTTATGAGGAGTCGAAGAACAGGCCTTTGTACTGGCTTTCCGATGATACGGCAAAGCATAAGGAATACAGGTAACTCTCTTAGAAAGCAGGTATTTATGTCTGAAAATTTCTTTTTTGAAAGTGAATTATTTCATGAATTAAATGAAGATTTAAAAAATTCTCATCGTTTTACCGCTACTTACCAAATCACTGCTTCCGATTACAATGAAGCGAAAAAACTGGCTTTTGGTGTGGCTGTAGAGCAGACGGTGGAATGTCCTTATGAGTTGGTGGAAAATACGCCCATCGGCGATACGATAGTCGGCCAGATCGAAGAGATCAAAAAAGGCGCTCCCGGCACTTTCAATGCCACTATTTCTTATGAACCCGATGCGGTCGGATCGGAATTCACGGAGCTTCTGAATATGCTTTTCGGAAATACAAGTCTCCAGCCCGGTATCCGCCTGATGTCTTTTGAGCTTCCCGATTTCATGTATAATGATTTTCCCGGTCCTCGTTTCGGAAGGAACGGTATCCGTGATCTTTGCGGCGTGGAGACGGGGCCTGTCATGATGTCCGCCATCAAGCCTTTGGGACGTAGCACGGAAGAATTTGCCGATATGGTCTACCGTCTGGCTCTCGGCGGATGTCCTCTGATCAAGGACGATCACAGTCTCTTCGATCAAGGATATGCTCCTTTTGAAGAGCGAGTCCGGGCCTGCGTGGATGCGGTGAATGAAGCCAATGCAAAAACGGGCGGTTCTTCTCTTTTTATAGCCAACTGCACCGCTGACGGTCTTACATTTTTGGAACGGGCATTCAAAGCAAAGGAACTGGGTGCCGGCGGTATTATGGCTTCTCCGGGGCTTCTCGGGTTTTCTCTGATCCGTGATTTATCGAAAGATAAGGAATTTAATTTGCCGATCTATCTTCATCCTTCTTTTTCGGGTGCTCTCGTATTGAAAGAGGACTGCGGTATTTCTCCCTTCTGCTATTACGGACAGATCAGCCGTCTTGCCGGTGCCGAT
>URAA01000034.1 GCA_900545785.1 uncultured Dialister sp.
CCGATCCGTAACCAGCTGGGAAGCTTTTATCATTTTTACTTTATGGCGCCGGCCGGCAATGGACTCTTTTTCACTTTCCAATTCTTTCAGTCGTGTTTCCGCCTTCTCCAGACGCTCAAAAGCGCCGGAAAGAATACGGGCGGAATCATACTCTTTCTGAAACGTTTCCTGCTTTGCCGATAAATCTGCTACCCTTTTTTCTTTTTCCGCCAAATCTCTTTTATTTTCTTCTATTTTAATTTTCAAATCTTCTTCAGACTCGGCCCGGCAGGTTTCTAAAAGAGTATTTCTCGTATGCTTTCCCTGTTCATAATCATTTTCAAGATTTTTTGTTTCTTCCTGCAATCTTTTTTCAAAATTGAGATAGATCCGTGTCTGAAAGAGCTGTTCCATGATCTGCTGCCGCTCCGATGAATCGGCAAGCAATAATTTGCGGAAATCTCCTTGGGGAAGCAAAATAATTTGTCTGAACTGATCGGCGCCGACCCCGATGAGGTTTTCCACTTCTTTATCGACACCCTTTGCGGTGATTAAACGGATTTCCTCTCCCTTTTCATCAATTTCATAGAGCTCCGCTTTTGCTTTTCTTTCTACGGGCTTGCTTTTATCCCCTTTCCGTCTTTCCAAAAATTGGGTGGGGTTGCGGCGGACTCGGTAATGTTTGTTTCCGATGGAGAAATCAAACTGTACATAGGTTTCTCTTTCGGGACCCACATAATTGCTCCTCATCGCTTCGCCGGAACGGACGGCGCCGCTTGTTTTTCCGTAAAGGCCGTAGCAAACAGCATCCAAAATAGTGGATTTCCCCGCTCCCGTCGGACCGCAGATGAGAAACAGAGAATTTCCTTTCAGCTCGCCGAAATCTAAAAATTCTTCTTCCGGATAGGGACCGAAAGCGCTTATGGTCAATCTTTCCGGTCTCATAATTCCTCCTTTTGCAAATCCGCCCAGATTTTTTTCATATATTCTTCTTCTTCTTCGGTGAATTCTCTTTCTTGAAATTCTTTATAAAAAGTACGGAACATTTCCAAAGCATCTATTTTCTTCGTCAAATCAAAATTTCTGTTTCCCTCGCCGGCACTGATTTTTCGCCGAGAATGAAGAGTCATCATATTGGGATATTTGGTGCGCAGTCTTGCCATACCGTCTATGACGGGGCCTTCGTCCATAAGTTCCGCCATAAGGAAATCATCTTTTGCGGGATCCTCTGCTTTCATAAGTTCTTCAAAGGTTCCTTGAATGATGCGCACATCCCGCCGAGGTATCATCGGAATAAAATTTGTTTCTACCCGGCCGCTGCCGTCTATATATCCTGATATGATTCCTTTTTTATGAGCCGTTTCACTGAAAGAATATTTTAAAAGACTTCCGCTGTAGCGAATCAGATCGGTGCCGCCCGCTTTTTGCGGTTCATGGAGATGACCGAGGGCGGTATAGTTATAAGCTGAAAAAACGCTTCCCGAAATCTGATCCGTTCCGCCTACGGAAAGAGGCCGCTCCGAATCACTTTCTTTCCCGCCGGTCACAAATTCATGCGCTATGGCAATTTTTCTTTTTCCTTCGGGAATTTGAGAAGAAAGGAAATCCGAAAGCGCCTTTTCCGCTTCTTCATGGGTATGTACTTCCGCCCCCAATGCTTCCCTCACTTTTCCCGGCTCACCGTAAGGAAGAGGAACAAAAGCAATTTCTCCGAATTCATCTTGCAAGGTGATCGGTTTTATCTGTTTCAAATCGCCGCACATATAGAGTCCGGAATCCCGTAGAATACGGCCTGCAAAAGAAAGACGTTCCGCACTGTCATGATTTCCGCTGATAACGATGAACGGTATATGCCGTTTCCCGACAATTTCAGACACCATTTCATCAAAAAGTTCCACCGCTTCCGTAGGCGGGACGGAACGATCATACACATCGCCCGCCAAAATGAGGACATCCGGTTTTTCTTCATCCAAAAGAGGAAGAAATTGATTTTTCAAAATCCATTCCTGTTCTTCCGTCAGATATTCTCCGTAAAAGAGTTTTCCCAAATGCCAGTCCGCCGTATGGATAAACTTCATTTAAATCCCTTTCTTTTTACTTCTCAAATATATATCCCTGTAACCGGTAATAATTTCCGTCCCGTTCTTTCGGTATTCTTACATGAACGAAATAAATGATCCTGTTTTCATCGAGCCTGTAAATAAGACGGTCTTTTACATTATCCGATGAATTCGGTGAAAGATTTCTTAAATTTTCTATATAAGGAGCAAGCGGAATTTCTTGGTTTCCATTTTCTGTCGGAAATGTAAAAATATCTCCATCAGCCGCCTTATTCGTCGTAATGTCGAAAATGTACATTCTTTCATATCCTGCAGCAGGAATCATACTCCATGCATGATAAAGATCCAAATGATCGTCTTCTTCCCTGTAGGAGAAAAAGAAAGGCATCAATTCTTTGTCTTTGTTTATCATTTCCACGGCAGGATATCTCCACCGCCCCGGATCGTAGCTGAGATAATGATAGGCACTCTTCAGATCCTTTTTATCCTGCTCCGTCATGTCGGAAGGAATCGTGACTTTTCCGTCTTTGACCATGTCATATTTTTCTAAAATTTTTTCCAGACGATGTCCCTGATCTTTGGCAGGCACGTCAATGATATTGAGAGGTGTCAGACTGCAGAGCAAGACGATGATTCCTGCCGCAAGAAAGAGATGTTTCCCGCTTTTTCCGAGAAGGGCAGAAAGAATCGTCAAAAGTCCGAAAGCATTGCAGATCATGGAAGCATATCGGGCAGTCGTGAGACCGTACGCATCAAAGCGGATATAGATCCCCCATGCCTGCACCGCCATGACGGGAAGCATTGCCGCCGCTCCGTAGCGGAGAAAAAGACAGCTTCTCTTATTTTCTTCTTCATGAAGGCAGAAATAAAAGAGACAATAAACAGCCACCGCAAAAGAAGCGTACCAGTTCATCGTTCCTACGGGCATCGTTCCCGTCCAGATGATTTTTCCGATGTAAATATATAAAACTCCCAAAATGATGACATACGCCGGCATCAAAACTCGCTGCAGAAGGAAAAGCAAAGTGTTTGATTCCGACTTTTCATCTCTTTTGGGCAGATAGGATAAAAATAAATTAAATCCGAGCACCCAATAGAAGGCCGCCAAAACATACCACCAGCCCCCATATACATTGACAATCAGGCTGTCAATGGCGGCAAGGCAGATCCCGCCTAAAAGCGCTGCCAAAAGACTGATCCCCGCCGCCTTCCATAGAGAGGCAAATATATGGGGAAATAAACCTCTTCCCTTTTCTGACCAGAGGAAATATACGCAGAAAATGGGGATGGAAAAAATGATTCCTGCTTTATACATCGAAAAATAAGCGGTCATGGGCATCATTTTCCAGAGGAAATAAACTCCTGCCAGAACGGGAATATTGATCAATTCAAGGGCAAACCCCGTTTTCCCCTTCCATTCCAAAAGTATTTTCCAGAGAACGGCAAAAAGCATGGTCGTCGCCAATGCCGCCGCCATATATAAAACAGATTCGGGAAACAGTTCCATAAAATCGGAAACGGCGGATACGCGAATAACCCTGTACAAAACGAGGAAAAAGAGCAGGAACGATAAGAAAGAAGCACCGCGGAAACGGGAAATCCCTGCAGCACTCCGTTTCCTTAATTCTTCCAGTTTGTTTTTAAGACCGGTTATCATAAATTATTTCTCCTTAAAGAACGTAAAAGATGAATTTCTTCTTTATAGCCTGCAAGATCATTGGGCGTTTCCAGAAAGAAAGGGAGATTCTGCAAAGAAGGATGATTGATGATCCTTGCAAAAGCATCAAGACCGATCGTCCCTTTTCCTATTTGTTCATGCCTGTCCTTATGACTTCCCATCGGATTTTTATCATCATTCAGATGGATCGCTCTCAGTTTTTCAAGCCCTATGATCTTGTCAAATTCATGAAGCACGCCGTCCAAATCATTGACGATATCATAGCCGCCGTCATAGACATGGCAGGTATCCAGACAGACGCCGATATGATCTTTTCTCTCCACTTTTTCGATAATGGCAGCCAGCTCTTCAAAAGAACGGCCTACCTCCGTTCCCTTCCCTGCCATGGTTTCCAAAAGAACGGCGGTCGTTACGTCTTCTCCGTCCATGGCAAAATTCACCATGTCAGCAATCAGGGGAATCGCCGTTTCCGCCCCCTGTTTCAAATGAGCGCCGGGGTGGAAATTATATAAGCAGTCCGGCAAATGAGAAGTTTTTATCAGATCTTCTCTGATGGCGGTTCTTGCAAAATCACGAACTTCCTCTTTTGTGGAAGCGCCGTTCATGGTGTATGCGCCGTGACAGAGAATTTCTCCGAAATTATGAATTTTCATCCATTCTCGAAGAGCCTCTACATCGTCTTCTTCCAACGGTTTTGATGCGCCGCCTCTCGGA
Organism: uncultured Dialister sp.; assembly: GCA_900545785.1. Lineage (GTDB taxonomy): Bacteria > Bacillota > Negativicutes > Veillonellales > Dialisteraceae > Dialister. Next base: position 4,432 of record URAA01000034.1, read on the forward strand.
TTTCTCGGAAAGAACTGAAAAGTATTCGCTCCGATGGAAGCCGCCTCTTTTGCCATATGTAAAAAACCTTTTGTAACCGATAAATGACATCCTAATATAAACATAGAAACCTCTCTTCCGATTTTCTTTTATTATAGCAGATCTCTTTTCGCCTCCTCACGATTCATTCTTTTCTATTTTTCTTTTTCTGTATGAAAAAATCTGTTCTTCCTCTTATTTTTAATTTTCAAATGTTTATCACAAAAATAAAACCGGCAAGCTTCCTATGCTTCATGATCATAAGAGAGGTATAACAGCAGAATGACAATCCGTATCTTATATAGTAAAATAAATAATGATATTATTCTTTTATAAAATTGGAATCAAAGCGAGGTTGTTATGAAACATAGAAAAATCACAGCTCTTCTCTGTGCCATGGCATTGATGGGTACCGTACCGTCTTTTTCGGCGGCGGCTGCAAACGAGGCCCCTTCCGATCCGTACCGTACGGCTGTTCAGAAGATGAAAGATCTGGAAAAAGCAGAGAAAGAAAAACCGGAAGATGCAAAAGAATCTCCAAAGACGGACGTACCTGCAGGAGAAGTCAATTATACGGACGCATTGATGAAAGGGCTGGATTTGACGGTTGCCGACGTTCAATCTTCCATCGAAGCGGGCACTTTCAAAAATTTATCTCCCGAGGCACCCAAGCCGGTTGAACCGGAGCCGATTGTTGAACCGGAGCCCGAGCCTGCTTCAGAAGCAGAACCGGAACCCCTTCCGGAGGAACCGGCCCCGGAAGAAGCTGCTCCCGTCAAAAAATTTATCATAAACCAAGGGGAAACTGCGAACACGCAGGATACTGACGGCGCTTATGACAATATTGCTTATATTTCCGAAAAAGATGATGAAAACGCTCTCCGTATTCCCATGGCTTATATCACCTCCGAAAACGGAAAAATAACCAAATCGGGCAATACGACGGATGTGGAAAGTTCCCGTCTTTACGGCCTGAATGCGGCCGTCCTTGCCACCCACGGGGGCAGAGTTTCTTTCACAAATGCCCTCATTTCTTCATCGGGAACAGGCAGCGCCGGTGCTTACGGATACAGCAAAAGCACTTATATCAACCTGACCGGCTCTACCGTTACGACTGAAGGAGATCATTCTCCGGGCGTTATTGTTTCTGCCAAAGCCATGATGAAGACCGTTAATACCCAAGTTTCCACTAAAGGAAATGACTCTCCCGTCATTGAAATTGCTGACGGCGGCGGTATCCTGATTGCCGAAGGCGGCAGCTTCACCGCTTCCGGACTCCGGTCGCACGGTATTTATTCCAAAGGCGACGTGACCGTTACGAATTCAACGGTTAAAGCGGAAAAGACAAAAGCCGCTGTTCTGAAAGGGAATAATACGATCACTCTCAGAAATACCGTTTTGGAAGGCAATGAAATATACGATATCAATCCGCACAATATTGTCCTTTTCTCCAAAGATGACGATATCGGTACCATGGGACTGCAGCAATTTGATGTCCGCGGCGGTACTTTGATTGCCCGCAAAGGTGATATGTTCTATGTCACTTCCACCCACGGAAGGATCACTCTGGCAGGCGTTACCCTTATAAAAGACGATCCTTCTTCCAATCTCATCATCGTCACCGGAAATGACGGCGCCAATGACTGGGGCACGCCCGGATCCAACGGCGGCCATCTGGAACTCATTTGTGACGGCCAGACTTTGGACGGAAATATCGTTGTCGATTCCATTTCCAATGTAAATATCACCTTGAAAAACGATTCCACCTATACCGGTGCCGTTACGATCATCCCCAACGGGGAAGGCGGCGCTTCTTACAAAACAAATGCCGATGTATTTATCGCTGCCGGTTCCACTTGGAACCTGACGGGAAATTCCACCCTCACAAGCCTTAATAATCTGGGAACGATCAATTATAACGGTTATACCATCACTCTTGCCGACGGAACTGTCCTGAGAGGCTGATAAAAAAAAGGAACTCTTCATAAACAAATGAAGAGTTCCTTTTTTATTTGTCAAAATAAATATTTTCTACTTCCGTCACTGCATGAAAGCGGTCTTCCCATTCTTCGGGGAGGCGATCTTTTTCTTCCCATTCTTTGCAGAGAGGACTTCCGTCTTCAATATTTAAAAAATCGGAAAAATAAACGGGTTTGCGGAAAGTCAGAGTTCCCTCCTTGAAAATAAACCGGATTCCTTTGGTTACATATATTTGACAAAACTCTTTTCCATCTTTATAAAGAGTTTTCTTTTCATTTTGAATTTCTACGGCAGCTATTTCCTTCCCTATCTTCACATCTTTCTGAACGACATCGGGTCTTGTGGAGCGAATTTTGCTTTTTTCCGTTTCTTTCATCAAAAAAGTAAAAGATTTGACCGTATCCTCTCCCCGGGGATACTCCCTGATCTCCTCCGTAAGGAGAAACCACCTGTCCCCTATATGGAGTCCCACGGGAAGACGGTGGACGGGAGCAAACATGGAGGGATCGCAGCGATATTCTTTAAAAAGATGCCCCGGCCAGAGGGAAATACTTTTTTCCTTTTCTTTGGAAAAGCGTAAATCTAAAATATTCATCATTTCACCTTTAAAAAAAATCCGCCTCATAAGAGGCGGCTCTTATTCTAAAAACTTATTTCGTTCCGAATATTCTGTCCCCTGCATCACCGAGGCCGGGAAGAATATATTTCTTTTCATTCAGCTGCCGATCCAAAGCTGCCGTATAGAGAGGAATATCGGGATGAGCTTTGTTGACTGCTTCCACACCTTCCGGAGCTGCTACAAGGCACATGAATTTTATATGCTTTGCCCCTTTGGCTTTCATCATATCCAAGGCGGCAACGGCACTTCCGCCGGTAGCAAGCATAGGATCGACCAAAATGAACTGTCTGTTTTCCACATCGGGAAGTTTGCAGTAATATTCGACGGGCAGGGCCGTTTCAGGATCTCTGTACAATCCTATCACACCGATACGGACGGAAGGCATCAATTCGGTGAGCCCGTCCACCATGCCGAAGCCTGCACGAAGAATCGGAACAACCCCCACTTTTTTGCCTGCCACCTGTTTTCCCGTCATCACTTCCAAAGGAGTCTCCACTTCCACATCTTCCATGGGAAGATCTCTCGTCAATTCATACCCCATGAGCAGTGTGATTTCTTTCAATAATTTACGGAAATCACCGGAGCTCGTGTCCTTACTTCTCATAAGTGTCAATTTATGCTGAATCAACGGATGATCGATTACATGGATCTGCATGATGTACCTCCTATAAAACATACTCTTGTTTTTATAATTTTATCACTTTTCCCGGCATCTGTCTTTACCGCATCATTTCTCTTTTAATGATCTTTAGGGAAGCAAAATAAAAAAACCGTTTCCACGGTTTTCATTATTTTACAGCCTTTCTATGATTTCTCTCGCCCATTTTTGATTGATATCCACATCTGTCGGCGAAAGAAGATCGATCCTGTCCTTTGCTTTTTCTTTCAATACATCATACAGAGACTGATCAAATTCCATCCCTGCCTGCATGACGCCGCGGCTTCTCAGGATAAATCCCTTTTCTCCCTCTTCATTGATGACGAAGAATATTTCATCGATGCCCTTGTCTTTATAATGAGCTTCCAGATTGGAAAAAATGCCGCTTTTTATGATTTCTACAATTTTATCATCCAAGGAAGCATCAAAAATAATCAATTTTTCTTTGAACTCATTATGAGACATGACGATGCGTTTTGTATAATCTTTAAATACATTGTCCCTCGATTTCATGACGCGCCGCATTTCATCGCAGTTTGAGCCGTCGGCATCACAAAAGATGAGTCTTTTTTCTTTCGGTTCATGATAAAGAAAATTATAATTCACCATGGACGAAGTACCGCAGTCGGGACAATGAAAACGAAAAGCTTCATCATTTCTTACTTTCTCCCGCATATCCGGATCGACCATGATATTGATACTGTCCCAAACTTTAAACATCTCTTTTCTGCCGCATTTCGGGCAGACGATTTCCTGCATTTGTACTTCTGACATTCTCTTGTCCTTTATTATTTGAAATGACTGCAAGGGAAAGAAATTATTTCTTAAAAACCGCAGCGCCCTGAAATCTCACGATCCCGTCTGATTCATTATACCATGCACCGAAATGAAAGACGGGTAAACCGGATATTTCCTTATTTTTTCTCCTGTTCTTTCTTATCTTCCTCGTCCTGTATATAGACTTTTTGCGGTTCTATGGAAATTTTATTATCCATAATCAGAACATTATTGAAAAAGCGGCGGAAAATGACGACCGGCGCATATAAGCGATCCGCTATCAGCCGGGGAGGTTCCTGCATTTCTTCCTCGCCCGATAAATCAATCACTTTCAATTTTCCTTTAAATCTGACTATTCTTTCTCCTGCTTTTATATAAACTCCCTGAATGGAATCTTCTATAAAAGCCGTATTTTCATCGGCATTCCACGTTACTTTATAACCGAGACTTTCTGCTACGGGACGGATCGGCACCAGAATGACCGCTTTTTCATTCACCCACGGATAGGGATATTCGGACGTGTCCGCCGTTTTTCCGTTCACTTCCAATACACCCGTTCCCGCTGTCATTCCTTCATCCGGAATTTCCGACGATTTTTCCGTCTTCACCGGAATTTCTTCTTCTGCTTTTTCATTATTTTCCGTCTCGGCAGTTTTCATAAAAGAAAGACGTTTCGCCGAGATCGCTTCATCGTTTTCAATCACCTTTGTTTGCATAAGCTCCGGTTTTTCCGATGAAACCGTTTCTGCGATTCTTTCTTCTTTTTTCTCTTTGACCGATACGGCAGATACCGTGCTTTCTTCAGCCGGCTTTACCGTATTTTCCGCCGCTTCCGCCTCACAAGCCATATATCCTGCAGTCACAAAGGCCAACGCGAGCAGGAGAACAGCTTTCTTGCCGTTTTTCAAAATTCCTCCTTTATGTCTTCGGAAAAGACTGAATCAATTCTTCACACACATTTATAAAACTATAATTTGAAAGTCAATACTTCCTTCAAAGGTTTTCTTTCATTCGCAGCAGGAATCACTTCCGGATATCCCAGTGCGATGATGCAGGAGACATCATAATTTTCAGGAAGTTCCAGTATGGTTTTGATCTTTTCTTCGTCATAACGGCCCATGATCAAGCTTCCCAGTCCGACAGAACGGGCAGCAAGGCAAAGATGATCCGCCGCCATGCCTGCATCGAAAGACTGCCAGTGAGATCCCTTCGTCGTCGAAGGAGTTCCGTCTTTTTCATAACCGGAGAGGCCTTTGATGACACAGAGCACCATCAGGGCAGGCGCTTCATGAATATTTTCCGTGTTCCACGGGAATTGTTTTGTACATTCGTCGGCAATCTTGTTTTTCAGATCTCTGTTCAGCACCGCTATGTATCTGACAGGCTGCGTATTCTCCCAGCAAGAAACCATTTGAGCGATTTCAACTATATTTTCAATATCCTGGGAAGAAATTTCTTCCTTTGTGTATTTTCGAATACTTCTTCTTGTGATAAGACATTCAATGGCGTCCATAGGTTTTTCCTCCGTTTCACACAACTAAGAGATATCTATATTATACGAAATCCTTTTTATTTCGTCATCTTTTCTTACAAAAAAAGACTGCGGTTTCCCGCAGCCGGTTCGTCAATTTTACTTTTCAAGTTTGGAATGGTCGAAATTATTTTCCTCATCCCACCATACGACACCTCTTTGGGAAGGAAGAACATTTCTATGGAAAATCGGGTTTTTGATTCCCGCCTTGATTTGTCTTTCATAGTCCTGCAATGCCGCTCTTGCCTGAGGGAACAAAATCAAAATGGCAGTGACGTTGGTGAGCACCATGAATGCCATGAAAAGATCCGCCAGATTCCAAACGAGAGGCAGGTCTGCCATAGAGCCCCAGAAAACCATAAAAGCAATCAGAACGCGGAAGAGGTTAAGCGGCCATTTCTTTGTCGTCAGATGGCCTATATTGATTTCTCCGTAATAATAATTACCGATAATGGAGCTGAATGCAAAGAGGAATATGAGGAACGAAACCGCGTTCGGCGCCCATGATCCGAAATACTGCGCCAAATTCCACTGAATCAGTTCGATACCGGTCAGGCCCGAAGCTTTGTAATCACCGGAAAGAAGAACGATAAATGCCGAAGCGGAGCAGATAAACAATGTATCCACATATACGCCGAAAGCCTGAATCAGCCCCTGTGCGACGGGATGTGTCGCATCTGCGGAAGCTGCCGCATTCGGTACGGAACCTTCCCCTGCTTCATTGGAGAAAAGTCCCCGCTTGAAACCGGTCAGTACGGCCGCACCCATTCCGCCGCCGAAAACCGCCTGATAGTCAAAAGCATCACGGAAGATGATATAGAAAACTCCCGGCAGTTCTGAAATATGGTAAATCATGATCCCGAGAGCAGTCAGGATATAGACGCCTGCCATCACAGGCACCATCCATTCCGTCACACGGGCTACACGGCCGAGACCGCCGCAGATAATAACCATCGCAAGCACGGTAACGATTCCGCCGACAATCATCCGATCCGTTCCGAAAGCGTTATTTAATGCCAGCGCAATCGTATTGGCCTGGACGGAATTATAAATCATGCCGTAGGTTACGGAAATCAAAACGGCAAAAACGGCTGCCCAGATGCCGTGGCCGAGGCCGTTCTTCAGATAATAGGCAGGCCCGCCGCGGAATCCCGGATTTCCGTCTTCCCGAGGCACTTTATAAATTTGTCCCAATGTACTTTCTACAAAACCCGTGGCGGAGCCGATAACGGCGATGAACCACATCCAGAAAATGGCGCCGGGACCGCCGGATACGATGGCAATGGCGATACCCGCAATATTTCCCACGCCGACGCGGGAAGCCGTACTTACGCAAAAAGCCTGAAAGGAAGAAATTTCATTCCCTTCCGTTTTTCGTCCCGCCGAGCCTGCCACCAGCTTGAACATATCTGCAAAATAACGTATTTGAACAAGTCCGGTGCGAAAAGTGAAATAGAAGCCGGCACCCACCAAAAGAATAATAATGACCGAGGACCAAAGAAGTCCGTTGATTTCCGATACTGCCTGATTAAGTAATTCCATAACCTTCCTCTTCCCATATAATCAATAAAATAACACATTTATGATTATACTATTTAATAAGTCTCACGTACAGTTAAAAATTTTATAAAGGAAAACCGTCTTTTTTCATTTTATTTCCCTTTTACCCGCCACTTTTGATAGAATAAGAACAAGTAATTATTATTTAATGATAATCCTGAAACTTTGGAAAATGCGGAAAAAGAATCGGGAAATTTCTACATTTGTCATCCGGAGGTGAACATCATGGCCGCTAAAAAAATATTATATGTGGTTTCCAAAAACTCCGATGTTCCCTATTCGGAAAAACTTCTTTCCCTTTTGGATATCCACTCTTCTTTCCGCATCGTCCCTCTGACATTTGAGCAGTGGCAGTTCCAAAGAACTTCTTTTGCCGACTCGGACAAAGTTTTATTCATAGGCCACCGCCTTGCTCTTTTGGATCTTTCCCGAAAAATACAGATAAAATATAGAGAATTCGGGATTTCTTACGGCTGGTTCGGCAACAAAGCCATTCTGCAATGTGACAGAAGCACCATCAGGAAGAGAGGGGAATATGATAAATTCCTCGCCAAAATCAGAGAGGAAACGGATTTATCCGACAAAGATCTGCAGGCAAAAGAAAAAGACCTGACGGAAATATTATCTCTCACCGCTTTTGCCATTATCGCCCCCTTCGGCATTCTTATCGTAGGAACGAAACTGCTGAAAGATTATTTCCAAAATGAAAACCAGCTGGAAAAGCAGCAGTATATCTATGGCATTATTCATCTTTATAAATATCATCTGGCGGAATTTATGAATTCCTGATCTTGTCAAATCTATCTTCAAAACCCCTGCCTTCTCTTTGGCAGGGGTTTCCTTTTCTCATTTTATTTTTTCATTTCTTTTCTTCTTTTTCTTCTTACCCGGTTGATATGCCTCTCAAAATGGCCTTCATTGATAAATTCCGCCAATACCACTTGATCCAATACCGGAACGGTGCAGGAATAAAAACCCGTCTTTTAGATCGGAAGAGCGTCGTGTAGGGAAAGAG
>URAA01000035.1 GCA_900545785.1 uncultured Dialister sp.
CGCTCTTCCGATCTCTTCATCTTTATAAGTTTCTGCCAAACGGCGCAACTGTTCCGCTCTAATCGCCTTTGTTACTCTCATTATTCACGCCTTAACAGATAATCATGTGCCGCTAAAGCTGCCGCAGCACCTTCTCCTGCAGCAATGATAATTTGTTTATTTTGACAATCTGTTATATCGCCTGCCGCAAAAAGACCTTCTATGTTAGTACGCCCTTCTTTATCGGTAATAATTTCTCCCAAAGAATTTTTCTTTACATTTTCCGGTAACCCTCCGGTATTCGGTATTCCCCCCGCTTCGACGAAAAGACCGTTCACTGAAAGTTCCGTTTCCTTATTATCCTTCTTGTTGAGAACAACTACGGAACTTACATTCTTTTCCCCTTTAACTTCTACGGGAATATATTCCATGAGGACTTCCACATTTTTCTTTTCATTCATTCTTTTAACCATAATTTCATCGGCACGAATACGGCTTCTTACAAGAAGATATACTTTTTCTGCAATAACGGAAAGTTCAACAGCCGCTTGAACCGCACTATCTCCGCCGCCTACAATGGCCACCGTTTTGCCGCGATAAAACGGACCGTCGCAAGTGGCACAGTAACTGACACCCCGTCCGGTATATTCCGTTTCTCCCGGTATCCCCAATGTTCTGCTTCGTCTTCCCGTCGTAACAATGACGGCTTTTCCCATCACGGTTTTTCCATCATCCAAATAAGCTGAAAAATTCCCGTCGCTCTGTTTTTCTATAGATTTTACACCGGCCGTTACAAAATTGATGGGATATTTTCTTGCATGTCCTTCCATTTTATCTGCCAACTCAAAGCCGTTTATGGATTCAAATCCCAAATAATTTTCAATCTCATTGGTAAGGAGCATCTGACCTCCGATATCTGTAGAAATAAGAGTTACGGAGAGTTCTTTTCTTGCTGCATATATAGCGGCATTGATTCCCGCAGGACCGCCGCCGATAATCATTACGTCTGACAATTCCATATGAATTCCTCCTGTCTGTATTTAACAATTATATTATATCGTATTTTTTCGATATAATCAATTTTCTATATTATATCACTTTAAGCAAGCCGGACCGACAAATTCGCGCAGAAGTGAATTTCCCGGAATTAAAGAAGTATCCGTTTCTCTGAAAGGCTCCAGAAAACGGAGCAGCCGTTGCGCCTCAGGATACAAATCGTTTCCTTTTTTTATCTCCTTTAGCATGGGACTTGCTATTTTTTTCAAAACGGGAAGTTCATAAATCAGTGCTGAATTAAAAACGAAATCGGCCCTGTTCTGGTATCGAAATATATTTCTTTCTTCTCCCCGGCGGACAGAATTCCAAATAGCCAAAGTATCTTCTCCACTGTGTCCCCTGGTTTTTACATCCCTTACCATACGCCGCAGCAGACGAGTATCTGATGTGGAAATTCGATTATGATTATTAATAGTAATCGGAGTCAATGCGGATAAATAAACACGCATGCATTGATATCCGGGAACGAAATAAGACAATAACGGATTCAGCCCGTGAAGACCTTCTACCAAAATAGGTTGATCAGGCTCCAAGCAAGTAACATCTTCAGCCCATTCTTTTTTTCCGGTTATAAAATTAAAACGAGGAAGATGAACGGCTTTCCCTTCCAAAAGATCCCTTACGATCCTTTCAAATAAAGCAAAATCCAGAGCCTCCGGTTCTTCCCAATCTTCTTTATTCATCTCATCTCTGTTCTTAAAATAATCATCCAGAGAAAGCATGACCGGCTTTACTCCATTCACTCTCAGGTGAATAATCAGACGCTTCATGAAGGTGGTTTTCCCTGAAGAGGACGGCCCTGCAATGCAAACCAAACGAATTACAGGCTTTTGTCCGCAAATCTTATCGGCCAATTCTGCAATTTTCTTTTCATGAAGAGCTTCAGCCACTGAAATCAAATCACCGATCGTCTGATCATCTATGGCCATATTTAGATCAATAAGAGAATGACATCCGATAAGCTCACTCCAATTCTGTGTTTCTAAAAACACCCGTGAAAACAAAGGTGCTTCTTCTGTTTCTTTTAATTCGGTTTCTCCTATTTCCGGAAATTGTAATAAAAATCCGGGTGCATAGGATTTTAATCCAAAAGTTCTTACATAGCTCATATCGGGAAGCATCGGGCCGAAGAAGTAGTCAAAAAAATCACCGCATTGGCTTATATTGATCATTTTGACATCAATTTGTGATAACAACTCCGCATCTTTCCTTCTGTTTTTATTAATAAGAAAAGACTCTGCCCGCCTTTTTGTTACTGTTCTTAAGCTGATATCCCGTCCTTCTTCAACAATATTCCTCATTTTCCGACAGAGAATATCCAATTCTTTTTGTATCGGTATATGATTGTCACTGAATTCGCAATATAAAGAAGCGCCCAAAGTGTGTTTTACTTTTATGTCCGCCTCTTCTCCATATGTTTCCTTCACTGCAATAATCAGCAACATAATCAGAGAACGTTGGTATGCCCGATAAGCCATGGGAGATTTCATCGGAATCCATTTCACTGAAGTATCCTCTTGAAAAGGGGTTTGAAAGTCTATAATATCACCTTCGCAATCAGCCAAAACAGCATCATAAGGCGCTCGGGCTCCTTTCACCATGTCCCATAAATCTTGAGGAGTGGCACCGTCTTCCAATTCATATATTTTACCGTCATAACCGATGCGCATTGCGGTTCTCCCTTCCCGAAACACTGTCAACCTATCTGTAATCTCATTATAATCTTAACTTTGATATCAGCCAAATTCCCCTTTACGGATATGATTTTTATATAAAAAAAATCCGACTGCCAATTGTATAATGCCGGCAGCCGCATATACATGCCAAAGGGCAATATGCATGGCAATGACCGATAAAAGTGGCCCCGCCATATTTCCAAACTGCTGTGCTGCCGTGGATAATCCGAAAACACGCCCGTGAAATGTCTCGGGCGTATATTTAACGAGCGCTGCATTCAAAGAGGGATTGACCCCTACAATAAAACACTCCACCAAAAATTGGCAAACTGCAAATCCCCAAATATGACGGGGCATCGATTGGATAATCGTCAATGTTCCGGCACTTAGCATGGTTATCATCATAGCAAAATAATAACCGCGATTCTGTCCGAATTTCCCCCACAATGCCGTTGTCAAAGCACCGGCAATACCTCCGGCACTCATAATAAATCCGGAAACCACCTCCACACCTTCCATCGTTCCCATGAGTTCTCCTACGTAGAGTGCCGTGACCGGTTGAATCATTAGAATTGTACATTGGATCATAAAAGTTATAATCAGCAATTCTTTCAGACGAATATTATTGTACGCATATTTTAAATCTTCCGTCATTGAGCTTTTTTGGGTTGCCCTGTCATTATGATGATTTACTTTCGGTTCTGTAACAAAAAAAATAACTGCCGCACTGACAATCCATAATAAAACGGCAGAAATATAGAAAACATTTCTCATTCCTGCCAAGTGCGAAACAAATCCCCCTATCAGCGGCCCGCAAATTCCCCCGACAATCAAAGCTGTTTGTGCAAATCCTAAAGTGACACCCAACTTGCCGGGATCGGAACTGGCAGAAATAATCGGCATCACTGCCGCTACATACCCGTTTGCCACACCTTGGAATGCACGGGCGGCAAATAACTGGTATTCATTTTGACTGATTCCGCAAAATATATATGAAAACCCCAATAAAACAGAGGCGCGGATTGCCATTTTCTTTTTTTCCCCTGAATCTGCCAATTTACCCCAGATCGGACTCATAATACCTGCAACTAAAAAGCAAACGGAAAAAACAAGTCCCGACCAAAGTCCTATCGACTCGGGAGGTACTCCCAGATCAAGCAAATAAAGAGGTAAAAAAGGAATGACCATTGTATATCCCGAAGATACCAAGAACATACTGCATACAAGGACAATTATATTTTGCCTCTTCATTTTCTCTCCTTTCTTGCCCTCAAGGATTATAACTCCTCCATCCACTGAACAGCATCATCCATCATATTAGTTGTTACAAAATGTCCTAATTGAGGATAAATAATCTTCTTTATCCTTTCATTCCGATTTTTCATCACGTTATAAAAATGCATCTGCCCACGAGGATCAACGGTTTCATCAGTTTCTCCATTGATTAAAAGGAGTGGAATGCTTTCCATTTCCGTTTGGTGATTCAAGGGTGATCTTTGTCTTATCTCTTTTAGTAAACTCCAATTCTCACCTAAAATATAGCCGAATCTCGCCTGCATAAATAAATGAGTTAATTCCCAATCACCGGATCCGTTGAAAGAAACTGCTCCTTCAATTTCATTTCCATATTTGGCAGCAATACCCATGACAGACATTCCGCCCATGGAATGACCGATAATCACGGGTTTTTGGTATCCATTCTTTATAAAATCTTCTTGCAGCAAGGGGAATTCATCTATGTTATTAAAAATAGTTTTCCAAAATAAGTCGTAACTTTCAAGTGTATAGTAATCAGAAACAGGATGTCGTTCCCCATGAAAAACAGCATCCGGAACACAAATGGTATAGCCTTCCAAAGCAAGCAGAGCCGCTCTTGTCAACTGTGATTTTCCCGAGCTGCTCCATCCATGATACAAAATGACAGATTTTCCGGTTTCATTAAAAGGATATACCATATGGAAAGGAATATCCCCGATTTTTCCTTTTTTTACCTCAAGCTGCATCATTGTGTCTCCTTCGATCCGCCGTACAAACGATCTGTCCATTTCCAACGATTATGCATCCAAAACCATTCTTCCGGATATTTACGAATCCACGTTTCTAATTTCTTATTTAAAAGATCCGTTATTCTCTGTACTTCTTCTTTTTTATTTGCCTTTTCTTCCGGCAAGATCGAGTCTTCTACAATGATCTCATAGGTAAAAGCTCCGGTTTGATGAATAAAGAGAACCATAACAGGCAAACCGGTCATAATGGAAAAATGGGCCGGTCCGGTAGGGGTCAATGTTCCTTGTCCGAATAAATCAGAAATAATTCCCGTATTTCCCGGATCCTGATCGTAAAGCAGACCTACAAAATAGCCTTTTTTCAGATGCCGAAGCATATCTCTCACACCGGTTTTATATTCTACCTTCTGCTTTGTCATAGATCGATACTCACAGATAAATTTATCAAAACCTTCATTAGACTGTTTCATCCCGACCGATAGCAAAGGATATCCGTGCAAAGCCAATCCGGCTCCCATCATTTCCCAATTCCCGCAATGACTTGCCGCTATAATACATCCCTTATGTTCTTTCGCAAGAGCATCCAGTTTCTCTCTGTTCCGTATAGTTACATACTTTGAAATATTCTTTTCAGTAAGCAAGGGAAATCGAAGGACCGAAACTCCAAGCGGACCGAAACGCAAGTCCGCCTTTTCAGATATCTCCTTTGCTTCTCTTTTATCTTTTGTAATTCCTGCCCTTAATATATTATTTACGGACATCTTTTTTCTTCTCGCAGGAACAAAGAACCAAAAAATTCTTCCCAGAATTTTCCCCATTCTGCAGGCTCCGCGTTCTGACAGGCTGCAGGCCAAACGACTCAAAATTTTTAAAAGTGCATATGTAGCATTCATTTTTTCTCCAACTTCCTAATAAAAAAAGATGCCCATGCACCTTTTTTCAGAAACAGCAATTCATTAAATTTCTTCCTATAGTTTTGCTATTTCTTATCTTCCTGTTCCGCCAGTGATTTTTCTATTTTCTTTATTTTTTTCATCATTTCAGGCAATCGGGCAAGCATAACCTGTTCTCTCCCCCATGCTCCGTGCGGTCTGCTCGGGTATCCGACATAGGTACCCGGTTTATCAATATCTCCCAATACGCCGGTTTTACCTCCCAGTGTCACATTATCCGTAATTTTGATATGACCCGTGATTCCTACCTGACCTGCAAGAATACAAGAATTTCCTATTTTTGTACTTCCTGCAATTCCCACTTGGGCAATAATAAAACAGTCTTCCCCTACTTCTACATTGTGTCCCAAATGAACAAGATTATCTATTTTTGTCCCTCGTCCCACAACGGTATCATTCATTGCTCCATTAGAAACGGCACTGGCCGATCCCACTTCCACATCATCTTTCAAAACAGCTCTTCCCAATTGGCGGATATGGGTATGATGACCCTTTTCATCGGTGGAAAATCCGAATCCCTGTCCTCCGATTACTGCATGAGCCCTAAGTACAACCCTATCGCCAATTACACTGTTTTCATGAATAACGGCTCCCGGATTCAGCTCGCAATAACAACCTACTTTTACATTTTTCCCTATATACACATAAGGAAAAATAACCGTATTATCACCGATGACAACTCTGTCATCTATGACCGCATATGCCATAACGGTTACATTTTTACCTATCACGGCGGTAGGACTGATCACTGCCGTAGGGTGAATTTCTCCGGAATACCGAGGCTCCGGATGATACAGTTCAATTAATTGCCCGAAAGAACGACGACAATCATCTACCACGATAAGATTCTTTGTATATGTTTCGGGCAGTTCATCAACCAGAATAACGCCCGCCTGCATTTCTTCTATATGTTCGGCATATATGCCCCTTGCAAAAGTAGCATGCTCGGGACCTGCACTTTCTGCACTGCGCACATCTTCAATAATATGCGTTCCGTCTCCATAGAGTTTTCCCCCGAGAAATTCGGCAATTTCCGATACTGTTTTCTTCATTCCATCCTCATTTCTTCGTGTCAGAAGCGTTATTTTGATTTAATCTGGCTAATACTTCCGATGTGATATCAACAGCCCCTGCAGGTACCACTCTTTGATGCATAACAATGCCTATATTCTTTTCTTTCGCAACAGCTGCTGCTTGTGACTCTACAAGAGATCTGATTTGATTCTGCTTGCTCTGCATAAATATCATTCTTTCCTGTTGCGCTTCTTGGAATTTTTTCTGCATTTCTTCTTCGGACGCTCCCGACTGGGACTCTTTATTTAAACGTTCAATTATTTCCTTGTTTTTATCGGTAATTTCTTTTTCTATTGTTTGTATTTGTGCAGATTCCTGATGTAATCTTTGTACATCTACAACGGCCACTTTATTCCCGCTTCCGCATCCGGAAAATAAAGCCGCTGCAGAAACCAATCCGATACAAGCCAGTTTTTTCAATGGAATTTTCTTCATTCCGTTCCCTCCTGCCTGCTTATATTGATGATCCGCCCGGAAATGTCCCCTGTCAGATCAACCGCTTTTATATTAGTATGATATTTCACAAATATCATTTTGATATTTTTTTCTGATGCAACTCTTCCTGCCTCCCTGCGAATATCTTGCATAATACTATCCTTTAAATCCGACATTTCTTTTTGTTTATTTTCCAATTGCTTCTTCCAATTCTCATTAAACTGCTCCGAATCGGAAAACAAAGCCTCTCCTCTCTTTTGGGCTGCAGATTGCCGGTCATTCGTGAGACTTGTTTTGATTTCCTCTGCTTTTTGAGCTGCATAATTCTCTAACTCTGCCCGTCCTTCTTCTTTCGCTTGATTCATTTTTTCTATTTCTTCTTTTGTCCAGTCAGTTTGATGGGAAGAATTTGAAAGAGTTCGAGTCGCTAAAAGTTCATGTAATTCCTGCTTTATTTTCTCTTTTTCATCCCCTGATACGCCGAGCACTGTCAATTTCATCTGAAGATTTGCCATATGAGCTCTGGCTTCCGGAGATAAATTTTCTAAATTATAATTTTCTGTTCCGCGATTATGCTTTGCCTCTATTTCTGAATATAACTTATATAACTTTTTATTGATTTCATCTTCTTTTTCTTTAACGCGAAGTTTAAGTTCATTTTCTGCGGCAGAACGAAGTGCTGTTTCCTCTGTTGCAGCTGCCAGCTTTGCCTGCATAGATGCAATCTGAATGAGCTTATTTCTCTCATTCTTATATCTTTCAAGTAAATGATTATATTCTGTTTCTTTTTTGAAATATTCGCTGTATAGAGGATGTGATTTCACGAGAATTTCCAAATCGGCCACACCATATTGCTCTATGGCCTGAGAGGGTTCCTCTTTTTTTGTTCCGCAGCCGACCAAAGACATGCTTCCGGCAATCAAAACAAAAAATAAAATCACTGCAAAACAATTTCTCATTTTCATGGCAATATCACTTATTTATTTTCTGACTTGGTATCGGCCGTCGCATCGTTCTGCGCAGAAGCAGTCTTGGACACGGTTTGTGCCAAAGAATCACTCACATCCTTTGTAATATCCGTGCCACCGTATATCACGGCCGCTTTATCGACAACTAAAGACAATCCCCTTTTCGAAGCCACTGATTTAACGGCGCCGGTGACCTGATCTTCCATTTCTTTCTCTACGGCCGTACGTTTCTGATTAAATTGCTGCTGCATATCCGCAAAAAGTTTTTCTTTTTCCTCATCACTCATACCGGCAGCTTTTGCATCGAAATCTTTCTGCATTTCATCTGCCAAAGACTTGAGTTTTTGCTGATAATCCAATGCCAAGGTGCCGTTATTAGAAATCACCTGCCGCTGATCTACCACGCCGATATCCGAGGTGGGTGCCGCATTGGCCACATCTCCCATAGATACTACTGCCATACCTGCTACAGAGGCAATGAAAATTCCTGCCAGAGCAAAGGAAAAAATTTTTACATTCTTCTTGTTTCCAAGAGCTGTCATCATGACAATCATCACTCCTTTTATAAATTGGCAATCAGTCTCAGCCAACCGCCTTCTTCATTATTATACACATATTCAACGGTCATGTAATTATGAACTTTATAAGAAAGTCCATATTCATTTTCCCGTTTAGCAAAGTCCCGGTCATATCTAAGAGCCATTCTTTCATTAATGAAGACCGTACTGAATATATGATTGCTGCTTTCTACAAAATCATACTTATATCCGGTTTCCAAAGTATTTCCGAATCTGTGACTGAATCCGCCGTAAACATTCCAATCCATAGGCCCCGGATATAGACGAACTTCTCCGAAAACAATATCATTGGTACCGATATAATGTCCCAGCATGCCATGGAAGGCATAGTTTTTATTTCCTTCCCTCCCTGCATCCAGCCATGCTTCCGTTTTAATGATCCAATGATCCGTCAAAGCATCTACTTTTAATATAGAAGTCTTGCCCGGTATTAAATCTGCAGTCACTTCAATTTCATATTTTTTTATAAAAGAATCTTTAAGAAGCATTTCTCTCATCTGAGAAGAAATATCTTCTCTATGGCGGGATACAAAATTAATCGGAAGCCCTTCCAAGCTTTTCATCGCTGACTCTGTTTTGGTAGCGGCTCTCAGCAAAAGAATTTGCGGAACTGTTGTTTTATGAAAACTCAGTTGTCCCGTACGAACTATTTCGCCTTTCGGTATCAGGAAAATATGTACCTTAGTATTTTCTCCGGACTCCACTTCAAACTTAGCATCAAATTCCGGCAAAACTCTGGCAACCAGATCTCTGCCTGCCGATTGAGAAACGCTTTCCGCCCAGCCGACTGAATCAACAGGAAGTCCGGTCAGTAATTCCGACATCAGTTCCGGAATGGCTGCTGCGTCTTTTTTCACATAGTTTGCAGCTTCGGTCGTGAGATTTCCATAATCAATCCTTGTTTCCACCGTTCGAATAATTTTTCCCACCGGTTGTAACTGTACGGATATTATCGTATGAGTACCATAATCAACTTGCAAATTATTGACCATATACCCGATAACGACACGATTAATAATGTCTCCTAAAACTTTATTATATTGTTCACTGTTCAACCGGAAAATATTTTCTTCTTTGCCTACGAAAACATTGTTCCCTATAGAAGAAATACTTGCTTTAACACGTTCCTCCATGGATCCGGGCATGTCTCCCGTAGTAGAAGATACGGCGACTTCTACAGTCTCGACAGGAGACGCTTCTATGTAAAACGGAACAAAGGTAAAGCATGCGAGCAGGACTATCCCCGCCCGCATGATTATTGTTCTCCATAAAGAAGGATTCACGGTTCCCTCCTTATCCTTTGACTTAGAATTGAGTACCAAAGCTGAAATGGAACTTATTACGGTCCCCATGGCCATAGTCAAGACGAATAGGTCCGATTGGTGTTTGTAATCTGATACCGACTCCTGCCGAGAAATTGATGGAATCATCATCATTGTACCAAGGAATTTTTCCCGAATCGATATCCCATGTGGAACCTACATCAGTAAACACGACTCCCTGAACTTTCTTTGCAATGGGGAAACGATATTCCAATGTAGCCGCATACATCTTGGTGCC
Source organism: uncultured Dialister sp. (assembly GCA_900545785.1). Lineage (GTDB taxonomy): Bacteria > Bacillota > Negativicutes > Veillonellales > Dialisteraceae > Dialister. The sequence continues at coordinate 10,286 of URAA01000035.1, forward strand.
TTTGAATTGGTCATCTTCATATCCGCGAAGTGTATTGGATCCGCCAAGGTCGAAAAGATTTCCATAAGAAACATCACCGTCAATATAGCCGCCCATAACGCGAAGTGCTAAAATATGACCGTTTCCGAGTGCTTTATAGAAACGCCCTTCTGCAGTTACTTTATAGAAATCATAATCTCCGCCAAGGCCATGTCCGCCCCACTGGAGAGAATAAGACAATCTTCTTCCGCGGCTTGCATTGAAGTAGTTATCTCGATTATCAAATACATGGGTAAAGGTCAAACTGTTTGTTCTGCCGAAATTGTTCATGATCGCTTTATACCATGCGGATTGTGCATATTGATCGGCATCCAGATTTTCCTTCTCCTTCATATATTTGGTCATGACGCTTCCCGGCTGGAATCCGTCTTCATCATCATAAGATTCCTTTACAGATTCAAAATTCAGGTAATTGGTCCGATATTCATCAGTTACACGTCCCCAGGTAAGGTTCCACCCTTTTCTTCTCTTATCATATTCTGCAACGGTATCTCCATCCGCATTATAGTCATCATATTCATAAATACGATTGAAAATGGAAACCCCCAAAGAATCCCCGTTGGAATTAATCCACGGTCTTGTATAAGAAAGTTGATAGTTTCTTCCATTTCCGGCTCCGCCAAATTCCCAATGAACATTGACTTTGTCTCCGGTTCCTCGGAAGTTTGTATCTCCTAATTCCAAAATACCGACCATGCCGTCAGACTCGGAATAGCCGGCACCGATTGTTACAATCCCCGTTTTCTGTTCAATAACATCAATTTCTACGATTACATTATGATCATTATCTTTCCCCGGTAACAGTTTCATATTGACATCTTCAAAATATCCGAGATTATACAGACGTTCCATACTTCGGCTTGCCAAGAACTTATTGAAAGGTTGTCCCTTCTTAAATCTCAATTCACGAAGAATAACCTTGTCTTTCGTTTTTTCATTGCCGACCAGCATAATATCTTCAATATGGCCTTCTGAAATATCGATATTCAAAGTGCCGTCCGGTGTCACATTTACATTCGGTACGGATACCAAAATATAGCCTTGCTGCAAATAAAGATTTTCTATTTGACGAATTTTTTCATTCACCAAAACAAAATTTAATACGCTGTCCTGAGGAATATTCATAATATTTCTCAGATATTCATCTGTAAATATCGTATTCCCCGTAAATTCCACCCGATGTATCACCGGATTGGGAATAAGCTTATAGTCCAGTTTTACTCCTTCCGGAACAGGGTTGAAATCGGGAGAAATTTGAGAAAATACACCGGTACTTCCCAAGGATGCCACATCATTTCTGATCCCTCCGACAGAAACCACAGTGCCTGCTTTACTTTGAATCAACGGAAACAGTTTGGGTTTCACTTCTTCCGGAACGCCTTTAAAATCTACATTTGTTATGGTCTTTCCCTCTTGTGCGGAAATGGCGGCATCATCTTCTGCCGAGAGATACAAAGAGGCATCTCCGACAGCCACCGTTTGACGAGATGGCTCCACTGCAACAACAGGGCTTGCTTCTTCACCCATAGCCTCAGCAGAATTTACAATTTGTCCGCTTTTCACATTTACCATGGAACTCTGAGACATTCCGTTCTCGTTTCCTGCTATTTCCGGAGGTTCTGCCGCCCATATATTGACTCCCGAAAGAGAAATCAAGATAGCTGATGCCAGCAGAATCTTTTTTTGTTTTAGTGTTGCCATATAATCCTCCCTATTTTTTATTTTTTTATATCAGATAATCAGGACCGGCCACGCAACGTCCGTCCCGCCTCTCCCACAACGCTTTGAATTTCTTGTTGAGACATCACCGGAGTCGAAATTGTTGGCGGCACCGATGAATTGGCTGCAGATATCGATGCAGGTTCAATAATAACCGGCTTGACCTGCTCTGACATTTCCACAACCTCAACCTTTTGTGGTGTTTCTTTTATTTCATTAATTATTTTTAGATTATCAGTTTCTTTCAATGCAACTGCTTTTCCCTTTGCAACTTGACCATTTCCGGGAATTACGGCGGGAGTATTCGGCTTTACAAAGTCTGAAAACGTATTGACACCAAACAAAATCAAAACAGCGGCCAGGAAAGAACAACAGCGAATACCCCATTTTTTTACAAG
>URAA01000036.1 GCA_900545785.1 uncultured Dialister sp.
AAAGTAATTAAATCGGCATGTCTGATCGCTTCCAAAGCTTCTCCCACGGCAATCGGCTCTTCCGGAATCGTCGACATATGAAGAATTTTTACTTTCCCCATCTTTTTTGCTGCATAACAGGCTATTTCCGATTCCCCTTCCACTTCTTTTCCGTCCGACATTTTGGCACGAAGGCGAATTCTTTCTGTCGTAGCGGGGAGAACCTTCCCGCGGATATTCAAAACAGTACTGGCCGTTTCGAGTGCATTCTGTACATTGCCGAATTCCTTCATCAAAGCAGCAAGGAAAAGATTTCCCAAACTGTGCCCCGATAATTCTCCTTCGCCGCCGAAGCGGTACTGGAAAAGTTGTTCCAACACGGTTTCTTTGTCTGCCAATGCGACTAAGCAGTTTCTTAAATCACCGGGCGCCACAATATTCATTTCTTCTCTCAGTCTGCCGGAAGATCCGCCGTCATCCGCCACAGTTACAATGGCGGAAATATTGGATGTCCTCTGTTTAAGCCCTCGAAGGAGCATGGACAATCCGTGACCGCCGCCGATCGAAACAATGCGTACACCTCTCGAGAGTTCTATGCGCGATACGATTTGTTTGGAAACTTCTTCCTGATTGGGAACAATTAAAGCAAAAAAGCCTTTGACCAATTTCCGGATGGCATAGAGCATGATGATGATGCCGATCATGATGAGTCCGATTCCTGCGGTCGCCAAAAAAGCGTAGCTGTATGTTCCTGTCAATACATAAAGGAGCCGCAATATTTCTTCTTCCAGCTGTCCGAACACTTGATAGTTCATGATGAGAACGGCGCCGAAAACCAAAATCATCAATCCGATGGAAAAAAGGAGCATCCATCTTTTGATATTCAGCCCCGGATATAGCCACTGGAGGAGCAATTTCATTTTTCTTCCTCCTGATCGTCGTCTACATCCCTTGCGATACGGCTTCGATGCAAATCTCTGTGTTCCACATTGACATGGGTATGGGATTCTTTCAGGTGTAGCCCCAATTCTTCCGTCACAAAAACGGAACGATGCATACCGCCGGTACAGCCGACGGCAATCGTAAACTGTGTTTTGCCCGCATCCCTGAAATGATCCACCATGAAATCCATGAAATCAAATAATTTTTTCATGAACTCTTTGGTGACGGGAGAGGCGGAAATGTACTCCGCCACTTCCGGCACCCGCCCCGTCCAATGTTTATATTTATCTACATAAAAAGGATTTCTTAAAAATCGGACGTCGATGACCATATCGGCATCGATGGGAATTCCATATTTGAAACCAAAAGAAAATACGGTGATCTGCATTTCCCGTTTTTTATCGGTCGCTCCGAAACGGCTTGCCAGATACTCTTGGAGTTCCGTCGTTTTCATAGCTGTCGTATCAATGATGATATCCGCTTGGGCGCGAACTCCGGCAAGTACTTTCCGTTCTGCCTGTATCCCTTCTTGAATGCGCATTGTTTTTGCCAAAGGATGCTGGCGGCGGGTTTCCATGTACCGTCTGACCAACGCTTCGTCGGAAGCTTCTAAAAATACGACTTCGTGAGGAATTCCTCTTTTTTTCAATTCATCCAGTGCTTGCGGGAGCGCATCAAAAAAAGAGCCGCCCCGAATATCCGTCACCACTGCCACATGACGGGTATTTGATGTACTTTTCCAACAAAGATCGGCAAAACGGGCAATCAAAACAGGGGGAAGATTATCTACGCAATAATATCCCATATCCTCCAGTTTTTGCAGAAAGTTTGTTTTTCCCGCACCGCTCATCCCCGTAATAAGAACAAAGCGAAATCGTTCCATTTCTCAGCCTCCCAACACATATTTTTCAATGGCTTTTGCAACTCCGTCATTATTATTTGAATCGGTAATAAATTTTGCCGCCGCTTTCGCCGATGCATGGCCGTTTTCCACGGCAAAAGACCAAGGCGTCAGATTAAACATGGAAATATCATTGTCCCCGTTTCCTATCGTCATCAATGACTCCTCCGGAATATTCCAAGATTTGCACAATTCCGACAGTGCACTTCCTTTGGATACTCCTTTGGTATTAATTTCAAAAAATTCCGGCTTCGATTTTACTTGGTTCGTCAGTGCGCCGTATTTTTCGGAAAGAACGGTTTCCGCCTCTTTCATGACTTTTTTATCATAATCAAACACCAGAATTTTCGTCGGTTCTTTTTTCAATTTCCAAAAATCATCGCCCGTCACACGGGCTTTGATTCCGCATTGCTTTTCATAAATTCCCGTTCTTTCATCACGGAAAGGCATATATACTTCGTCGTCTATATAAGTATGCATGTACCAGCCGTGTTCGCGTCCCGTATCTAAAACAGACTGTGCCAATTCAAGGGGAAGCGTAATGTGGCGAAGCACTTTTCCGCTTTCGCACATTCCGACAAAAGCTCCGGTGTAACAAATAAGAGGCACATCGCCGAGACCGATCGCCTTTCCCCATGGGCGGGCTGCCTGAAACATCCGCCCCGTGGCAATAACTATGGGTATTCCTTTTTCCATCGTACGGTAAAGAACATCTTTCGTATAATCGGAAACGGAAATATCATCATGAAGCAGCGTATCATCCAAATCAATGGCAATCATTCTGACGGGAGACATATTTTCCTCCTGAAAACTATTTATATTTAATTCATCCGATTCATTGAAGCTCATTTTATTACAATTAAATTATATCACAAAAAAGAAACGCCCGAATCCGTGTAACCTTTATGAATTCGGGCGTTTTATTTATTTTTTATAACGGACAAAAGCAAGGGTCAATCCTTGAGGCGGCGCTGTAAATCCTGCCGCTTCCCTGTTTAAAGCTTTGAAAATCAAAGGAATCTCTTCCGGTTTTTTCTTTCCTTCCCCTATTTCTACCAAAGTACCCGTGATGATCCGGACCATTCCCTGCAAAAATCCGTCTCCTCTGAAAACCAGATGCAATTCCCCTTCCATTTCTTTCACGTCAAGAGAATAAATTGTCCTCACTTTTGATTTTTTCATTCTTTTATTTCCGCAGAAGGATGTAAAATCAAAAGTACCGATAAAACGGGCCGCACCTTCTTTCATGGCAGCCGCATCCAAAGTTTTTCCGTATTGCCAGACAAAACGGCGGTCAAATACATTTTTATGAAAATCGGTTCGGATGCGATAAATATATTCTTTTTCCATTGCGTCAAAACGGCTGTGAAAATTTTCTTCCGTTTTTTCCATTTCACAAATATTGATGGTATCGGGGAGGATTTCATTCAGCTCTCTTTCCAATACGAAAGGATTTTTTTCTTTTTGCAGATGAAAATTGGCTCTCTGGCCGGAAGCATGCACTCCGCTGTCCGTCCTGCCTGCGCCGATGACATTGACTTTTTCTCCCGTTATCTTTTCAACGGCTTTTTCCAGTTTGCCTTGTATCGTTTCTTCCGTATGATTCTGTTTCTGCCAGCCTTCATAATTTGTGCCGTCATACTGAACCAAGCAGCGATAATTCATTTTTTCCCCTTCTTTTCTCTTGCTGACTGTATTCTACCTTCTCCTTATTTCACCGTCAAACCCAAGTTTTCCTGTGTTTTTATCAAATATGCTATAATACAGACAGTTTTAATATAATAAGAATTAAAATTCTGAAAGCGAGTGACTTCCATGAAAAAATTATTAATCGCTCTCGGCACCGCTGCCGTACTTTCTACCATGACAATGTCTGTTTCCGCAGAAAAACTCTGGAAATATAATGATGTTCTCACGATAGACTTAGATGAAACCAGTTACAGAAAAACCACTGACGGTCATGAAATTCTCGAATTTGTCGCTGTGGAAAAACTGGCTGACGGAACCACCACATACACTTATGTATATGACAGAACCGCCGGTACCATTCAGGTAAAAGAAATGGAAAAGAACACAAAGAAACTTCACTATAAGAGCAACTTCTCTCCCGCTTCCGTGAATTCTTCCAATCCGGTCATTCGTGAACGGGCAAAAATGGCGGAAGATGTCTATCAGAGAAAAGTAAATAAAGTTAAATAATCATGAACGGTTCTTACGAAGAAATCAATCGGGATTTACTGCATTTTATCGATGTATCTCCCTCTGTTTTCCATGTCGTACTCCATATGAAAACCGCTCTATCCTATGCGGGTTTTACTGAAATTCATGAAACAGATCTTTGGAAAATCGAACGGGGCGGAAAATATGTGGTCACCCGGAACGGATCGGCTTTGATCGCTTTTACCGTTCCCGAAGAGGGCGGCACTTCTTTTAAAATCACCGCCGCTCATTGTGATTCTCCCACTTTCAAAATCAAAGAAAACCCCGAAATCAGAGACGGAAATTATTGCCGCCTCAACGTGGAAGGATACGGCGGTATGATCATGAGCACTTGGCTCGACAGGCCTCTTTCCGCAGCAGGCCGCGTGATGGTCCGTGAAAACGGACGGATTCTTTCAAAGCCGGTGTCTCTCGACAAGACGGTACTGATCATTCCGTCTCTTGCCATCCACATGGACAGAAATGTAAACAGCGGACATGCATGGAATATTCAGAAAGATTTGCTCCCTCTCTACGCCACCGCCGATGATAAAACACCTTTCATGGAACTCATCGCAAAAGCGGCCCGGGTGGATACGGAAGATATCCTCGCCCATGATTTATATCTTTATTCCCGCGTTTCCGGTACTCTTTGGGGCAACCGCCATGAATTTATTTCTTCTCCCCGCCTCGATGATCTTCAGTGTGCTTTTGCAGCTTTCCGCGGATTTGCCGAAGGAAAGAAAGAAAAGAGCATTTCCGTTTATGCCCTCTTTGATAACGAAGAAGTGGGCAGCGGCACCGCCCAAGGAGCAGGTTCGACTTTTCTTTTCAATACGCTCCATCGTCTTTCCCGATCCCTCGGATACGGCTATGATGAAACGGAAGCCATGATCGCCGGAAGTTTTATGATTTCTGCCGATAATGCCCATGCGGTTCATCCCAATCATCCCGAATATGCCGATCCGATCAATGCGCCTGTGTTAAACGAGGGTATCGTCTTAAAATTCAGTGCCCGTCAAAGCTATTCTACCGACGGATATTCCGCCGCCGTCTTCCGCGATTTGTGTAAAAAAGCAGATGTACCGGTCCAAAGTTTCACCAACAGGAGCGATATGATCGGCGGTTCTACTTTGGGAAATATTTCCGGCACAAAAGTAGCCGTTCCCACAGCGGATATCGGACTTCCCCAACTCTCCATGCATTCGTCTTATGAAACGGCCGGTGCAAAAGATACGGAATATTTGGTCAAAGCAGTTTCTCTTTATTATGAATAATAAAAAAGCGTGTTCCTCCGTGAAGAAGAATACGCTTTTTGTTTGCTTTAATCATCCTTATAAAGATGTTCCGTCATATCCACAAGACTGTCACTCAAGAGTCGGAGAAATTCTCCCTGTTCCATATTTTCACCGGTTGCGGAAAATACATAGTCTCCTTCTTTCCAGCGGGCCGCCCAGCTGTCTTTAGAAAGAGCGGCAAAAAATATGGATGTATCTCCTATTTGAAGTTTTTTCCAATTTGCACCGTGGATACCGCTGATATCATGAGTTCCTACATCAGAAATTTCTGCCGTACGAATCGTCAATTCAGATCCCTTGTCATTCTTATAACGGATATCCCCGATATTTCTGCTGATGGCAGCCATGTAATAACTGCGATATCCCGTTATCTGCGGAAGATACAAAGGATTAAAATCAAGAATTTCCGACATTTCCTGATAAGACTGATATTCCACCATAGGATTGGGCATCCCGATCATCGGTTCCTTTGCTTCTGCAAAACCGGAAACCGCGAGAAGAGCTGCCGCTAAAATGATTTCTTTTTTCATGATTTCACCTTCCTTTCTTTTTATTATATCGATAAATTTAAAATCATGCAAAGGTCCCTTTGGGCTACTCTATGATAATATAAAAAAACATGGTACTATATTCAATACAACATGACTGTACCGTTATAAATAAGGACAACTTCTTTTCAGAAAGGCAATTTATCATGGACAGACGGCAGCAAAAAACAAGAATGGCTATATTCAGTGCCTTCGGTTCTCTTTTATCGGAAAAACCCTATTCTCAGATCACCATACAGGCCATTATAGACAGAGCCGATATAGGACGAAGCACCTTTTATTCTCATTTCCAGACAAAAGATGATCTTTTAAGTGTCATGTGTATGGATCTTTTCCAACATATCATCGACGGCGTGATGAATCATGATCTGCCGACGGACCATCACATGGCTCCCGGTGTTCCCGATCCGGTTTTCTGCCATATTTTGCAGCATATCGAATCCAATTCTTATCATGTAAGAGATCTGCTCCTTTCAGAAAGCAGCGATATTTTTCTAAAATATTTTAAGCAAAGTCTGAACGGGCTGATTCAATCTTATGTGCTCCGGTCGCCGGAACACAGAGAATCAAAAATCCCTGATGAATTTTTATTAAACCATATATCCGGCAGCTTCGTCGAAATGGTCCAGTGGTGGGTGAAAAATCGTATGAAATACACACCGGAAGAACTGGATTCTTACTTTCGTGCCGTTATTTATCCGATAATCTGAAATGAAAATGAAGAAAAAACTGTTCCCACCCTCCACAGGCCTGACAAACAAAGAGGCAAATCAGCTTTTATCCCGATTTGTCCGATTCTTTTCCATGGTTCTTTATCCTGTTTTTATCGTCTTTAATTTTTTTGTTTCAAGAATAAGAGATATTTTTGATCTGGAACCGGAAAAGGAAGAACTGATTCCTGCCAAACCGGGAGATGTCATTTGTGTCCACCGGATCGGATTTGAACATTTCGGTGTTTATATCGGAGATGACCGGGTTATTCATTATGATATCGATCCGCAGCAGGATTTCAAAATTTGTATTCACGAAGCGCCGTTAAAACAATTTCTTAACGGCATGGATATCTACTACACCTGTTATTTCCCCGCTGTTTACGGAGTGCCTACGGAAAACATGGAGTATTCCGGTTTTAAAAAACTGATGGAACATCCGGAGCGGTCCGATCAATTTTGGAATTATTTAAAAGCTGTCAAATATCATTTATATACGCCGGAAGAAACCATCGCACGGGCAAAAAGCCGCCTCGGAGAATCCGACTATCATCTGATCGTCAATAACTGCGAGCATTTCGCCATCTGGTGCAAAACGGGCATTTCAGAATCTCACCAGATCGGGGGCCTTCTTGATACGCTAATGATGACCGACATGAAAGGATCGGTTCTTGAAATGTCCGCCTCCATGGCAGGAGAAAAGATCGTTCCTTCTAAAAGATAAAAGGACTGCCTTTTCAGACAATCCTTCCATACAATCGTTCTCTGTTTTTCCACGGATCCTGCTTATGCAGGATTTTTTTATCGGAAAACTTCCGATTTTTTTGCAAAAATGGAAATACATTCGGCAGGAATTCAATCTTTTGCGGTATCAAAAGTCAGTCTCATCTGATACCACGTTACATTTCCATGAACCGATTCCGATTTCCCTTCATTCTTAAATCCCAGTTTCCCGTAATAACGGATCAGCCCGTCTTTGCAGGTCAATACAAGACCTTTCCTGCCTTCCGCTTTTGCTTCGGCAATGACTCGGCGCAGCAAAATTTCCGCATATCCTTTTTTACGATGAGACGGAATGGTATTCACTCCGAAAATCATCTGCCATTTTCCTTTTTCATTATGCATGTCTGCTTTCTCGTACATTCTGTCGGTCAAATCTTTTTCATCGGTCACCATGCCGTCCACAAAAGAAATCAGATTTCCATCTTCAAAGATAAGCCAAAAATGATTGCCGTAACAGGAAAGCCGGTCACGAAATAATTCTTTCGTCGCCGCCTCTGCCACAGGAAAGCACTCCGCTTCCACAGAAGCTATCTCATCCAAATCTGCCATCGTTGCCGTTCTTATTTCCATAATATTCTCACACTTTTCTATTTACTTAAGATCCCCGGTTTCCTATGAATCATGCCATTATTTCCTACATAAAAAGCCGCTCTGCAGATATTTTACAGAAGCGGCTTTTTCTACGTACATCTGAAAATTAATATAATTTGGCTCCCGCCGGAATATGATTATCCACCATGAGCAAATGCAGCTTTTCCTGTCCTTCTTCTTCATGGATGGCAGACAGAAGCATGCCGCAGGAGTCGATTCCCATCATCTTTCTCGGCGGAAGATTGACGATGGCAATAACTGTTTTGCCTACCAGTTCTTCTGGTTCATAAAATGCATGGATGCCGCTTAAAATGGTGCGATCCGTTCCCGTTCCGTCATCAAGGGTGAACTGAAGAAGCTTTTTGCTCTTAGGTACTGCTATGCAATCTTTGACTTTTACGGCTCTGAAATCGGATTTGCTGAAAGTTTCAAAATCGACAAATTCTTCAAAAAGCGGTTCAATCTTCACTTTTGAAAAATCAATTTTTTCCGGTTCCGGTTTCGCTTCCTCAGTCATCGGCATCTCATCGTTTTGAACTTCTTCTCCCCCTTCCGGTTTCATGGCAGGGAACAAAAGTACATCCCGAATGCTGGAGGAATCCGTCATGAGCATAAATAATCTGTCCAGTCCGATTCCCAGTCCTCCTGTCGGCGGCATACCGTATTCCAGCGCCGTTAAGAAATCTTCATCGATGGGATGAGCTTCTTCATCGCCGTGTTCTCTTTCTTTCACCTGCATTTCGAAACGGGATCTTTGATCAAGAGGGTCGTTCAATTCGGAAAAGCCGTTTGCAAGTTCTCTTCCGTAAATATAGGATTCAAAACGGATGGTGTATCTCGGATCGTCCGGATCAATCTTTGAAAGAGGCGATACTTCCACCGGATGGCGGGTGATATGCACAGGCTGGATTAAATGTTTTTCTACATATTCATCAAATACGGCAGAGAGAAGTTTGCCGAATCCGTCAAATTCACCGTATTCCACATGAAGTTTATCGCAAATAGCTCTGGCTTCTTCCACTGTCCGGCAAGCATCAAAGTCTTCTCCGGTATATTTTTTCACTGCTTCCGCCATGGTAAGTCTCGGCCAAGGTGCTTTGACATCGATTTCCGTATCTTCATAAGTGAATTTGGTCGTTCCGTAAGACGCCATCGCACAAGCCGTTACGATCTGTTCCGTCTGATCGATCACATCTTCGATATCTCCATAGGCTTGGTATGTTTCGATGGAAGTAAATTCCGGATTATGCCGTGTATCCATTCCTTCATTGCGGAAATTGCGGGTGATTTCAAAAATTCTTTCATAACCGCCCACAAGAAGCCTTTTTAAATAAAGCTCCGGTGCAATGCGCATGTACATGGTCATGTTCAGTGCATTGAAGTGCGTAACAAAAGGCTTCGCATTGGCTCCGCCGTAAAGAGGCTGCAGCACCGGCGTTTCCACTTCCAAAAAGCCGTGATCCGTATACCAGTTGCGGATGGCCTGAAGCATTCTTGCTCTTTTTACGAAAGTGGTCCGTACTTCCGGATTTGAAATCAAATCCAAATATCTCTGGCGGTATCTCTGCTCTACATCAGTCAGCCCGTGCCACTTCTCGGGAAGAGGGCGGAGCGCCTTGGAAAGCATTTTGAAGGAGAGGACACGGACGGTTACTTCTCCGGTATGGGTGGTAAATACCGTACCTTCCACACCCAGAATATCTCCCATATCCACTAATTTAAAAAGGTCCCATTCTTTTTCATCAATCGTATCTTTACGAAAATATAGCTGAATATCGCCTTTTTCATCACGAAGTTTGCAAAAAGCCGTCTTTCCGTGTCCGCGGATAATCATAATGCGTCCTGCCAGTTTTACATGCTCTTCACTCTGTTCCAATGCTTCCGCATGAGCCAAAATATCGCTGCTGTGGTGTGTGCAATCAAAACGTCCGCCGTAAGGTGCAAAACCCAGCTCTGCGATTTTTTCAAGCTTGCTTCGGCGAATCAGCATTTGATCGTTTAGTTTTTCTGCCATCTTTATCCCCTTATTATATATATTACTTATATGATTTTATTATTTGATTTTCACTATTTTATACTTGATGATTCCCGACGGCGAATCGGATTCTACCATATCTCCCGCCTTAGCACCCATCAAAGCACGTCCCACCGGAGATTCATTGGATATTTTTCCTTCAAACGGATCCGACTCCGTACTTCCCACGATGGTGACTGTTTCTTCCGTTTTATCGCTTATATCCTGGATAACCACGGTAGAGCCCAAATCGACGCGGTTCCGTTTTCCTTTTTTCTTGCTGTCGATGACTTCTGCCGTTCTGATCTGTTGTTCCAGTTCTTTAATGCGTCCTTCCACAAAAGACTGCTGGTTTTTTGCATCATCATACTCGGAGTTTTCCGAAAGGTCGCCCATTGCAATGGCTTCTTTCAATCGTTGTGCCACTTCTCCCCGAGTGACGGTACGAAGTTCGTCCAGTTCTTTCTCTAATTTTTCAAGGCCTTCTTTAGTAATCAGCGTGCGCTGTAATTCTGCCATGACATTTGCTCCTTTTTTATACTTTATTGATAATCTTCTCAGGTTATTAATATATTATACACTACCGGTCATGATTTACAACAGATTCCGCATTGAGCAGGGCTTTTTCTTCCGTTCTCCCCGTTTTTCCAATCCGAAAGAAATTCTTTTTCTTTTTTCTTTCTTTGGTCAAATAAATTTTGACTCTTCTTATTTCTATGGAAAATAATTTTTAAAAGGGGCATTTTCTTCCGTCGCCGTGATGTTTTTGCCCGCTTTTTATTTATAAAAAATTTTTTTATTATTGATAAGAATTTTTATTGAATTATCAATTAAAAGGAGTTTTTCTCATTTACAAAATAATTTTTGCCGTCTTGAGGCGATATGGGGGCAAAAAGGGGGTTTTGGGGATTTTTCAGCCTGATAGCAAATATTCATTCTTTTTTACATTTGCATTTTAATTCATTTTTATAAATATTTATTCTATCTTGTTTTTCGTTTTTTACCCCCTGAAAATCCGAAATGCACGATAAAAAGGCACTTATCAACTTCTCCTGTTTGTACCCCCGAAAAACCAGAATGTATCATGATGGATCATTCCAATCCATGGCAAAATCCGATAGGATATCTTTTTCTCTATTTATCTCCATTTTTCTTTTTTCTCCTTGAAAGTTCTCAAAAGTCCTCAGGGATAAAAAACATAAAAAATTTTGAAATTCATGCTTGTACTTCTTGTCAAACTGTGTTATATTTCATTCAGCAAAAATAATTCGCGCCCTGCATAATCTGCAGTTGAGCTGCGAAACACTTTCTAAAGTGTATGGTTTTCTTTTTTCCCCTGTTTCTTTCACCATAACGAAAGCAAATGGGGTTTGCGTATGCTTTGAGGCATCGAAGCATTCCGGTGAAAGTCCGGACAACTATTCCCCCATTCCGACATGTTCGGAAATTGGCCTGAGAAAGAAGGGATTATCTTGTCTGATAACAGAAAAATGGGAGTGGTACAACTTACCACCGTCACTGCCATCAATATGATGGGCTCAGGAATTATTCTTCTTCCTGCAAAACTTGCCGAAATCGGTACCGTTTCAATTTTTGCCTGGATTCTCGCCTCCATCGGCGCCACCATTCTTGCTTACGCTTTTGCCAAATGCGGCATGTACAGCAAAAAAGTGGGCGGCATGGGCGGCTATGCAGAATACCGCTTCGGCAAAATCGGAAACTTCATTTCTAACTACTCGTACACAATTTCTCTGATCATCGCTAATGTAGCTATTGCAACCGGCGTTGTAAGCTATGTTTCCTATGTATTCGGATTTGATCTTTCTCCTATTGAGGTATGTCTTGCTACCATTGCAACTCTTTGCCTTGCTGCAACCATCAGCCTGGTAGGACCGAAAAAATTCGGAAAATTCACCACTTTCGGAATTCTCTGCGTTTGTCTCCCCGTGCTCGGGCTCCTTGTCTTCGGCTGGAACGATTTCAGCTTTGAAACTTACAAGGCCGCTTGGAACCCCACCGATGCACCTTTCTACCTGACAATGCGTGATTCCATCGCTGTCATTCTTTGGGCATTCCTCGGTCTGGAAACGGCTTGCGCTAATTCCGACACCGTAGAAAATCCGGAAAAGAATGTTCCCATTGCCGTTATGGCAGGCACTCTTCTTGCCGGCTTCTGCTACACCACTTCCACCGCTATCATCGGAGGTATCGTTCC
>URAA01000037.1 GCA_900545785.1 uncultured Dialister sp.
TTATCATCCATGATTTTCCACTCTTCATAAGGTTTATGTGCAACGATGGCTCTTCGGGGTAGTTCATTTTTCACCGTATCAGCCACATAAACGGGTATAAGATAATAATTATTCTTCCCTTTTTTCTCTACACAGAACACATCGACACGAACCATCACATCATTATATGCTACACTCTTTCCCTTGTGGACAGGCACGTTCAGGCTCGATTTCTCTATGATTTTTACTTTCTTTACCAAGGGCCCCTTTGTTCCGTCCGCTTTCGGTTTATAGAAAGGTGATTTAAAAGCTATTTGCCCGATTTTGGCTAATTTTGCATCTCGTTCCTTTTTGTTATCTACTTCAGCTTTTATACGTTCTTCAGTATCTTTTATCCGGCTTTTCAGCGCTTCATAGAGAAGACGATCACTCTCGGGTTGATAATAGCCTTCTATTTCTCCATTTTTCAGTTTCAGATCTGATAAATCTGTTTTATAGATGGTATAGCCTTCTTTCAGTAATTTACCGCTTCGAACCGTTTCTTTATGAGCAGCACCGCGTACCTTCCGTCTCGGCATACGGGAAACGAACGGTTTTTTGATATCCATGACCCCCTGATAAGAAGGCAAATGCAAGTTTTTGATTACTTCTTCCGGATTTTCACTCACCCGAGCCTCCAGTTCTTTTCGGAAGCTAAACCACGGTTCCGGAAAAACTTCTCTTTCTTGGGGTTTCTTACGCCACCCCTCCCGAGTCCTGCTGTATTTTGCTACTCGTTGGATCATTCGCTCTGTCGTAGCTGCAATGACTACTGCATCGACAGCATGATGAAGATCTCCGTTTTCCCGTATTTTTGAGATGCCCAGCCGTTTTCGAATATATCCCGTCACTGCACCGTTAATCGGTTTGATTCTTTTCTTTCTGTCCGTATATCCCGCTGCAAGTTTTAAATTCTGCAATAGATAATTATAGAGAAAACGGGTGATATAACGGGTATCTTGCAAATGTCTTTCTTTCCACTCTTTCTCTTCTTCTTCAGAATACTTTATGCGAAGTAAATGTTCTCTTTTTTTACTGTCTTTGATTGTCGTTTTCACCCATGTGATAAATTTTTCTTTCTGCTCCGGCTTATCCGCTAAATATTCCATAGGTGTCCGATTCCCTTTTTCCCTGTTTTCCTTTGTAAGAACTAGAACTTTGTTACGGTATGAGTCATCAAAAGAACGACTGTAAGGAAGAATATGATCGACTTCTGCATAATCACTTTCATGCAACAGCCTATGTACATCAAAGGATTTTTGACTATAAGCACAAACATTGTTTTGTTCTTCACAAAGCTTCCACTTCACAATATCTTGGCCCGTAGGGCTCAATACACCGAATTCTTCTGACAGCGTCTTTTTGATCTTTTCATTTCTCGCATTATTTCCTTTCATCTGGTCGTCCATTACTTTTCTATCCTTAAAGCTCCGTGCCAATTCTCTTGCCAGTTCGATATGCACTTCCACGGGATCTCCGTATTTTCGTTGAATCGCTTTAATCACTTTTAGTGTCTGAGTAATGGCTCTCTTTACGACCGGATTAGGTATATCTTTCATTTTCTTTATAGAAGATTTCTGGAAGTCATAGCCTGCCATTTCACAAGCTTTGTAGTATTCATTTCCTTCTTCCAAAAACGGCAGAAGTTTGTAACAGGCATATTCCGACAAATGTCCGAATTTGCTAAAGCCATCCAAATGAGCGAGCAATGTATCAGCCACATTATCTCCAATTCCTTTTTCTTTCAAAGAGGAACGTATTTTCTCGTCATTCTTATAGACCGTAAATGCATAAGCAATGATATCTATCTCTTCATGACTTACTTTTTTGATATAATTTTTTTCTACTTTTTCTAAAGCTCTTCGCATCGCATGGTAAGGCTTCACCCAGCTGAATTTTACTTTCTTTTCCGAATCTTCCGATGTCGAATTATAAGAATAGGACACATCTTTAAAACGAGCTTCTTCTTCAATATGAAGTGTATTTCTCAGATCATAATAGGTGATATTTTCTTTTGACCATGCCAGATCAGCTACTTTATTTTTTTCTTCCAATGTCAGGCTTCGTTGGTCGCCCTTATAGTCGACCCTGATATGATTAATTTTTTGCCACAGATTAAAAGCCATAAAAGCATAACTTGCCTTAGGTGCTCTTTTTTTTAAGGGTCTTCCGTTTGTCCCATCTTCAAAAGTACAGTCCCCTATCATTTTCTCTATCTGGTCTCCCGCATAAGGGCTGTTTCCTCCCGGACCTTCATCAAAATTTCGTTGTGCGGAGAAGATCTGCAAGTATTTATCTTCTGCTTCCTTTCCTGCAAAAGGTTGCCCCAGTTCTCTTTGTTTTTGAAATAAAGTTTTTATTTCCTCTGTAAGCATGGCCCGGCTGACCGTAAATTGATAAGTACCCCCTTTGTTTCTTTTGTGCTCTTTAAATTTTTCGTCCCGGTAAATCATATCTCCTACGGTACAGTATTTTTTTAAAATACCCTCGTTTTCCCTGATAGCGGTAAGCATCACACCGTCTTCCCCGGACTTGCTGTTTTTTCGATTGGATAAGAATCCCCGATGCTTTGCGAAGAAGATAAGAAGCCGTGCCCAATCAGAGGGACTGACTTTTTCTGACAACGCTTTATACCTAAGTTCATAAATACTTGTTTTATGTGCCTCCTGATAAAGATTATCAATTTCTTCTTTTGTCAAAATATGATTTTGCACTAAAAAACCGCGGACTCTGTGCAATCTGAATTTACGCCGTCTTGTGAGACGACGGATTCCTCTTGCCATCCTCCGCGGTGCTGCAAGTGAGGCTCCTGTTTTGGGCGTTTCCGCTTTATCAAAAATTCTTGAATTTAAATCGACAATTCTTATCGGTTCATCTTTTTCATTCAGTTCCAACGCGGCCCAGCCGCAAGATGTAATTCCTATATCCAATCCCACTACATAATTCATCGGAGCCTCCTTTGTATAAAAATCTCTTATAAAAAGGATGACGGTACGCCAATAGACGTACCGTCAGAGCCTTACGGTACCAACACTCCTGTTGGACCTTATTGTAATAACCTAATATCTCTCGCTAAGATATAATTATTACAATTTTAGTATATTACAATTAAATTTTTCTGTCAAACGCTAAACAAGAAATTTTAACTTACTAAAACAGATTTCTTCCAATACCCCTTGTTATTTTATCCTTTTACCGTAAATCCATTCGAATTTGTCGCAACCATACTGCAATCTGCTTTTTTGTTATATATATTCAGCATTTATCACACTTTTTCCACGATCGGAATATATCCTTCTCCCACTTCTTTTAATTCTGCTTTTCCTCCCGTCATGTCATTGAAGCGGGTTTCGTGGATTTCTTTATTTTCCGGCAGGCAGAGAAATTTAATTTGTACCAGTTCCGTAAAGGTTCGCTCCGTGATACGGATATCCGTTCCTTCCATATAATGCTCGAAGGCGCCCAATGCGGGATAGGGAATTTTCAGTTCCATTTTCAGATGCGGTGTATACACCACTGTTTCCGCTTCTGCCAGTGTTTCCGAAAGGGAGCTGCTGTAGGCTCTTGTGAGTCCTCCTGCCCCCAGTTTGATTCCGCCGAAATAGCGGGTGACCACTGCCAATATATTGGTCATGCCTTTCATTTGAAGAATACGGAGCATGGGATGTCCCGCCGTTCCCTGCGGTTCTCCGTCATCACCGGATTTTTCTTGAATTTGTTCCGTTCCGGTCCGCATGGCCCAGCAATGATGAGACGCATCTTTATATTTTTTTCTTATGCTTTCTAAAATTTCCATTCCTTCTTTTTCTGACCGGACGGGAAAAATTTCGGCAATGAATATAGATTTTTTTATTTCTTTTTCCCTTTGGCAGGGTTCTTTGATCGATTTGTAGGGAATGAGCATGATATCCTCCTTTTCTTATTTTATCATGGTTCCCTCTCTTCGGTTTCGCCGCAAAACAAAAAGGCTCCGCTCGTGATTTGAGCAGAGTCTTTTATTGTTATGACAAGGTATAATTGTAGTCTTCTTTTAAAACGAGAATGGCGCCGGCATCACCTTTCATGGCGGCCCTGACAAGCCATTCCATGGCTTCTTTTTCGTTCTTTTTGACGCCTTCTCCGTTGGCAAGGGCATATCCGTAGTGAGCCATGCCGAAAGCATCTCCTTCATCGGCCGCTTTCTTGTACCATGATACGGCTTTTTTTATGTCCGCTTCCGTTCCGAGAGCGGCTTCATAGCAAAGTCCCAAAGCGGAATAAGCGGCAGGAATTTTATTTTTGACGGCTTTTTGGAAACAAAGGAAAGCTTTTTCTTCATGGCCGGCGGCTCCGCTTTTTTGGAAAGCCTGCCCCAGATGATAGAAAACTTCTTTGTCGCCCAGTTCGTCCGCTTCTTTTGCCATGGTGATCGCTTTTTCAATATCGACCGTACCGGCACTGCCAAGGACATATTCGGTGCATGCTACGGAAAGAAATATGCGAAGTGTTGCTTCGCCGTCAGGATTTCCTGCTTCTTTTCCTTTACGGATCCACCTTTCCGCTACCGCCGTATTTTTCTCCGCTGCGCTCCCCTGTGCATAGAAGAGGCCCGTCATCAGCATGGCTTCGCTGTCCCCTGCTTCCGCACCTTGCAGGTAGTATTTAAAAGCCATGTCCTGGCTGACTTTTCCTAAGATCCCCTCGTCGTAAACCCGTGCAAGAAGAGTGGAAGCTTTTCCGATACCTGCTTCCGCTGCTCTTTCCAACGCTCGTTTTGCTTTCCGGGGATTCGGTTTTTTCCCGCCGATGCCGTGGAAATAAAGTCTTCCCAGATGATACCACGCTTCTTTGATACCGAAATCGGCACATAAGCGATAATAACGGCTTGCTTTTTCTTCGTCTGCGGGAACACCGTCTCCCGTTTCAAATCGATGGGCAATGACTCCGATCTCATGAGCGGCTTCCATTGCGCCTAAAAGCGCAGCTTTGCGAAAATAAGCAATTGCCTCTTCCAGATTATTTTGAGATACGCTTTCCTGCCCCATGGAATAATAGTATTCCATCATACGATCCGATGCCATATTCCCACATCCCCTTTAAACGGCATAATGCTGCAAAAAAATGACTTTTTATATAGAAATTTCAACAAGGGAAAACCTCGGAAGGATTCCCGGAAAGCATATCATCCGCCTCTGTCAGAACGAAATAAACGAACTTATCTGAATTCTCTGCAAAGATTGGTGAAAAGTTCTTCTGACGGTTTTTCTACATGATCGATGAGATTTACCTCTGCAGAAGGAACAATATCTCCGAAAGGAACCGCTTCTTCTTCGTAAATGACACCCGTAACGAGGCTGTTCGTTTCGGCAAGAAGACGGAATGCTTCCGCTTTGTCATGAGGATCATAGTTTTCCCGGACATCTGCCAATTTGATCAGATTTTCGTTATACCATTGGAAAGTGTTCAAATAGTTAAAAGTGACACAGGGTGTGAAAATATTGACATAGGAAAATCCTTTATGATCCATTGCTTTGGTAAGAACTTCCGCCATCCCCTTCAAATCCACCGCATAGGTCTGTGCTACAAAAGTAGCTCCTGCGGCAATTGCCATGGACGGTGCATCAAGAGGAGTCAGCGGATTTCCTCCCGGTGTTGTTTTCGTCACAAATCCTTTGGAGGATGCCGGGCTGGTCTGGCCTTTTGTCAGGCCGTATACCTGGTTATCAAAAACAACATAGGTGATATCCATATTTCTTTTCATGGCATGAAGAGCATGTCCGAGACCGATGGCATAGGAATCGCCGTCACCGGAGCAGACAATCATATGTGTTTCTTTATTGGCGCATTTGATACCCTGAGCAAAAGGCAACGCTCTGCCATGGGTCGTATGAGCGCCGTAGCAATACTGATACCCGCCGATACGGGAAGAACAGCCGATGCCGGAAATAACGGTGATATCTTCATGAGCCCATCCTTTTTCCGCACAAACGGCAGCAATGGCATTTTGAATGCCGAAATCACCGCAGCCGGGACACCAGTTGGGTTTTATCGTATTTTTATAATCTCTAAGTGACCCCATGATCAGATGACCTCCTCAGCTTTTTTCAAAATGGTGGAAGTAAGGAACGGTGTCCCGTCATATTGGAGAAGGGACAGGAATTTATCATGGCAGTCGAAATGAATGGCAAATAATTCACGAAGCTGGGCTGTCATATTTTCTTCCACAATCAGAATTTTACGGGCTCCTTCCACATAAGGACGGAGTTCTTCCGTCGGGAACGGCGATAAGAGGCGGAGCTGGAGATGATTGACTTTCTTTCCTGCTTCTTCCAGTTCTTCTCTTGCTTCTTCCAAAGCACCGTTGGTGGAGGTAATACCGATCATCAGGAGATCGCATTCCGTTTCTTCATGAGCTGCCGTGAAGGGAGCGATCGCTTGGGATACCTTGGCAAATTTTCTGTGCCGTTTGTTCATCTGCTGTACCCGGTCTTTCTGGCCTTCCGCCGGTTTTCCGAATACATTGTGTTCAAGTCCCGTAGAAAGGAACATACCGTTTTTGACCCCCGGAATGGTTCTGGGAGAAATACCGTCTTCCACATCTTCAAAGCGGTGGAAATAATCTTTCACTTTCATATCCAGTTCAGGCAGACCGTCTCTTACCAATTTGCCTCTCTTGATCCCGATACGGTTCATGTCGAAAGCGGGGACGGACTGTTTGCACATGCCGAACTGCAGATCCGATAAAAGAATGACCGGTGTCTGGAATTCTTCCGCCAAGTTGAAAGCTTCCTGCATGATATAGAAACAATCTTCAATGGAAGATGCGGCAATGACAATCTTTTCC
The DNA here is from genome assembly GCA_900545785.1 of uncultured Dialister sp. Taxonomy (GTDB): domain Bacteria; phylum Bacillota; class Negativicutes; order Veillonellales; family Dialisteraceae; genus Dialister. The sequence goes on from URAA01000037.1 coordinate 6,842, forward strand.
GCATCGCCGTGGCCTGCGGCAATGGCATAACGGATATCGCTCTGTTCCACCTTTGTCGCCATCCCCGTAGACGGACCGGCACGCATGACATCGATAATAACGACGGGAATTTCCGCCATAGATGCCATAGAAATGGATTCCGCCATCAGAGAAAGCCCGGGGCCGGATGTGGCGGTAAATGAACGAACGCCTGCATAGCCGGCGCCTATTGCCATCATGACGGAGGACAATTCATCTTCCGCTTGGACGACCGTGCCTTTGATCAGATAAGCATTTTTGATCATATATTCCATGATTTCAGAAGCCGGTGTGATCGGATAAGAAGCCATGAAACGAGAGCCTGCGCAAATAGCGCCGAGCGCGGCCGCTTCATTTCCCAAAAGATAAAGCTGATCCTTCTTTTCCGGTTCTGCCAGTTTGCCCAGTTCCACGCCGTGCATGGCTTCCAGAGCGACATTAAATCCTTCTTCGAAGATACCCTTGTTCTTCTCTACAATCTCATCGCCCTTTTTCTGAAATCTTTCTGCAATAAAACGATAAAAAGGAAATTTCGGGAATCCCAGAAGACCGGCACTCATTCCGAGAGCCGCAATATTTTTCATCTGCATGGAACCGTATTTTTTTGCCAGTTCGGTGATCGGCAACGGCAAGAAAATACGACCCGTATGAGTTTCCCATTTCGGATGGAAAGCGCTGTCGGCAATAATAACGCCCCCCTCGGAAATTTCATGGGCATGGAGATCAATCGTTTCCTGATCCAAAGCCACGAGGCAGTCTACATGTTCGCCGATGGTTGCTATTTCCTTAGTGGCGATACGAAGAGAAATCGTGGTATGGCCGCCCTTGATACGGGAAGCAAACAGTCTCTGACTGAAAAGGGAATACCCCTCTTGTGCAAGAACACGGCCTAAGATTTCTCCGCAAGATTCGACGCCCTGCCCTTGCTGTCCTCCCATTTTCCAAATAAAATCCTTCTTTTCCAATCCATCTTCCTCCTTGTTGATGAATAGAGTCAGTGAAAAATATATGTATAACATCCCTAAAAATTTGATTAAAAGTCGTTATACAAATACAAATTTATTATAGCATACAATCTTCTCCGATGATAAATAATATAAGCTTTTTAAAGGCTTTTTCCATAAAAAGGAAAATATTCGTCACGAAAAAAACAGACAAAAATTTCGCCTGTTTTTACAAAAAAATGATAATCCTTCTTTTATTTTCGTCAGCCTCTCAAAAAATCTCTTCTCTGTCCGTCGTAAGCTGCGGCAGCTCACATTTCTTTCGATTTCCTATCCTTTTTCTCGTAATAATTAAATATTAAAAAATTTCTCCGTATTTTCTTTTGCATGACGAATGAGATCTTCCTCGCCGATCCCCATATACATAGAAAGAGCTTTTGCCACATACACAATATTTTGCGGCACATTGGTCCGTTTCAATCCCGGTATCCCTCGGGGTGTCAGATAAGGAGCATCCGTTTCAATCATGATCCGTTCGGGAGGAATCACTTTCACCGCTTCCCTGAGATCATCTGCCCGCCGTTCGTCGCAAATCCAGCCGGTGATGCCGATATAAAATCCCATATCAATTAACTTTTCCGCCGTTTCCCTGTTGCCGGTATAACAATGGACAACGGAATTTTTACAAATGTCTTCATGCCCTTTGAAGCAATCGATAAAATCTTCTTCTGCATCCCGTTCATGAAGAAAAAGCGGTTTTTTCAATTTTTCTGCCAAAGCAATCAGCCTCTTGAAATAATAAAGCTGATTCTCCTTTGACGAATACATGCGATCATAATCAAGGCCGCACTCCCCGACAGCGACGATCTTCGGATTGGACGAGACGATTTCTTCGATGCGGAGCAAATCCTCTTCCGTCGCCCGATCCGCACTGTGAGGATGAATCCCTGCCGTCCCGTAAACGGAATGAGTTTTCACAAAATCATTGACCCGTTCATTTTCCTTCGCTTCCGAGCCGGTCAAAATACAGCAAATTCCTGCCGCTTCCGCATCAGCAATAATCTTCTCCGGATCGGGAAAAGAAGGGGTAAACAAATTCAAACCGATATCATAATAAGTAATCATAAATACTCCTGAAAACACAATTTTTTAGAACACTGCAAAGCCTTCCCCGCTTCCCTTTTCGTTTCTCAACCACCGAGATAAACTTTCCTCTTAAAAAGAAGGGAGAATAGCTGTTTTATACATTATACATAAAAAGCAGCCGGAAAGACTGACCTACATTTAATTTATTATTTATTAGAATATAATTGACAATACTGTAAATATAGTGCTTAATATTTATGGAAAAGATATTTTTCTATTATCATTCTTTAAATTTTTAATGAGATGTCGGTAAAGAATATGTATTGATGGAAGGAGCGGCAGATATGAGAAAGATTTTGGCAATTTCAACGGGGATCGCTTTGCTGGGAGGAGGTTTTACGGCAGGCGCCGCCGGCGCAGTCTACGAACTGAATCCCGTGGTCGTGACCGCCACAAGGACGGAAACCAATGTAATGGAATCAAATGCCAACGTCAGTGTAGTCACGGAGAAAAATATAGAAAATAACCATTACAAAGATATAACGGAAGTGCTTCAGACCGTTCCGGGAATAACCGTCACCCGTACCGGACTGGGCACCGGATATGAACAATCAGAGGGCATTCTCATCAACGGTTCCGATAAAGTCGTCGTATTGATCGACGGAACCCGTGCCAATGTTAACGGCAGCACCTTCTCATCATTTTACTTTGGCGGCATGAAAAATTTAGATAACATCGAAAGGATTGAGATTGTCAAAGGCTCTTCCTCGACATTATACGGCTCCGATGCCAAAGGCGGCGTTATTAACATCATTACTAAAAAAGCCGGCAGTGATCCGAAGACGATCATCGGATTTCAGCGGGGAAGTTATGATCAGGAACAGTATCGCATATCAACTTCCGGAAAGTCCGGCAAAATAGGCTACTATGCGGGTTTTCAAAAAGATATATCGGGAACATATTCCGATGCTCACGGTGATAAAATTCCTGCCCATTCCAATACGACTTCATGGAATGCAAAAATAACGGGAGAATTAAATTCAAAATCGGATCTGACCTTTTCCGTCGACCGTTACACCGCCCGTTATATGTATTCCGGGTCAAACCGGCATACCGACGAGAGACATTACGGCTCTTCCAATGAATTGTCGTGGCGTTTGATTCACAATTACAAAGTTAATGATCGACTCAAAAATCAGTTCAGTGTCTACAGCCACAGTGCGGATACTCTTTATGACGAATGGCTGATGGATCTCGAAACCATCGGATTTGTCGATCAGGTGACGGCGCTTCTTCCCGGAGGTCATGAAATTGCGGCAGGTATCGACATCTATCAGGATAAAATAAAGAGCTATATCGACGCAGAAGGCGCCCGCTACAAAGGAAAAAAGGTAACCAGCCGATCCTTTTTCATACAAGATCGGTGGGATCTGACAGACCAATTCAATCTGACAGGAGGCCTGAGATATACCAATCATTCCTTGGCAGGAGGCAATACTTCCCTCAGTGCGGTTGCTGGCTATGATATTTCTAAAGACACCAATATCTATGCAAGCTACAAACAATATTTTGCAGCGCCGAATCAATATCAGTATTTCGGTCCTTACGGAAACAGAAACCTGAAACCGGAAAAAGGGTATACCTATGAAGCGGGGATTTCCCATACTTTTGATGACAGTTTAAACGCTCAATTCCATATTTTCCGCAGAAAATCAAGAGATGTTGTTGCCTACGTTTACGGCTTCCCTATCACACCGTCTAATCCGTGGGGCGGCGGATATATAAATGCGGATCGGGAAACAAGCAACGGCTGGGATTTTCAGATCAATAAAATTTTTGCAAAAAATACTGCCCTCTCCGTCGGATACACTCATATCAAAGTGAAATCACAGCCCAAAAACGGAGCACAAAGTATTAACCGCTACATCCCCAAAGGAGAATGGCATATCGGTCTTACCTATGACGACACAAAATTAAGTGCCGCCCTCCGCGGCCATGGTGTCATCGACAGACAGGGCATAGGAAAGCCGGGATATAAAGCATTCCCAAGCGACACATATTGGGTATGGGATGCTTCCGTAAATTACAAATTTGAAAAAGGTATCCGGGGCTATGCAAAAGTCAATAATATATTTAATAAATTTTATGCCGAGCGCTCCAATGTAAGATGGGGCGATCCCGATGAATGGTACACGTCGCCGGGACGAAATTATGTCGTCGGCTTGGAATACTCCTTCTGACCGAAATCCCTGCAGAACTCATCTGCAGGGATTTTTCTATATGTCGGGTGAAATCTTTATCAAATGAAAAACCACCTATACAGGCGATCCTGTTTTCTCCTCATCGGCAAGCAAAATATCTCAATCAATAATGATGAAATTTTGCAAGTTAAAAACTGAAACACAAAAAACACTTCCCCAATCATGGAAAAAAAAGAAGAGATATGATATCATCTATTCATGCACAGATGATATCCGTGCGGGTGTAGTTCATTGGTAGAACGCGAGCTTCCCAAGCTTGAGAGGTGGGTTCGATTCCCATCATCCGCTCCAAAATAAAAGCCACTCGTATAACGGGTGGTTTTATCGTTGCTCAAATTTTATTTTTCTGCTTTGTTTAAGTTGTTTTCCTGTTTGTTTTTTCACAAGCAAAGGGATTTTTGAAATCATCGATCCCTTGAATGAAATATAGATTTTATCGTTTTCATTCTTTAAGATAGTTTTTACTATTCAATCTCTTTTCTTAACATCTCATCGGCAATGTTACTTTTCTCTTTCCTGCCGTTCCTTTTTAAAGCATTTCCGCAAATGTCTGGATTCTTGTTTGGAGTTGTTCGATGCTCCTGTTCAGCGGATCTATTTCTACGGTGAGGCAGGGAATTTCTGCTTTTTTCAGGTCATCTTCGAGCCATGGCTGGTCGTATTCTTCGGGATCGCAGAATTTCATTAAGCAATTAATAACGCCGTCGGCTTCATTTTCCTTGCAAAGTTCTTTTACTAAATCGCCCCTCGGTTTGCCGAGTTCATGAATGAGGCTGCAGCCGGTGCGGTTTTTCCACTGAATAGCAAGGCGTTTCAGGCCGCCTCCTCCGCTCATCGGGGTATCCGTTCTGAACTGCCTGCTTTCTTGTGCAAGATCATCCCCGGCAACAGCCATATCGTTCTTGGCAAGAATGTCCAGAAAAGCATCGGGTTCGGCAGTGATACCGGTGAGGATGATTTTTTTGCCGGTAAATTTATATTCCCGCAATTGTTTCAGGCTTTCGTTAATTTC
>URAA01000038.1 GCA_900545785.1 uncultured Dialister sp.
AACTGTGATGTCGTAATTCTTTTCTGAGTAACTCCGCTTTTTTTATGATTTCTTCCGTTGCCATTTCATTCCTCTTTTTCTATGGGTGCAAACGCCACCATAACTTGACGAATTTGATCCTCCGGAAAGGCCAGCTTGAGCATCATGCTCTTTCCTGTCCCGGATACTTCAATAACTTTGCCTTTCCCCCACATGCGATGAGAAACCCTGTCTCCCGCCTTCCAGTCATATCGGGCTTTTATATTTTTGCTGCTTTTCGGTTTTTGTACCGAAGATGCTTCCGACAATGCCCATTTACTTCTTTGTTGCATATTATTTCTTGCAAAGATTCGTCTTCTGCTTTCCTCTCGGTTTGTTATTATTTCATCTATCAAATCTGAAGGAATTTCATCCAAAAAGCGACTGGCAATGTAGGGTTTCAATTGTCCATACATAGTCCGCATATGTGACGTGGAAATATACAGATTCTTTTTTGCCCTCGTAATTGCCACATAACAAAGCCGCCGTTCTTCTTCCAGAGCCGTTTCATCCATAAGCGATCGGACTCCCGGAAATATTCCTTCATCCATGCCCGCCAAAAAAACCACAGGAAATTCCAATCCTTTGGCACTATGTATAGTCATTAATGTTGCTTTGTCATCCTGTTCTTCCAGTCCATCCAAATCATTGACAAGAGCCACCTTTTCAAGAAATTCCGGCAAGCCCCCTTCCGGCTGCTCATGTGCAAAATCCTTTGCTACGTTAAGTAATTCCCCTAAGTTTTCTTCCCTGCTCTGTGCCTGAGGATCGTTACTTTGTTGCAATACATTTATATATTCCGTATCGGTAATAATTTTTTGAATCAGATCAAATACATCACATTCTGTAGCCGCATTTAAGAAATCAAAAATAAGGGCGCTGAATTTCTGTAATTTTATTTTCGTCGAGCCGGACACATCGATACTGTCTGAAGCCATAAGAGCTTCAAACATTGACATGTTTTCCTTTTTGGCAAAATCACTTACTTTTTGTACGGTAGTCGAGCCGATGCCTCTTTTCGGCATGTTAATGATCCGCATCAAACTGATATCGTCTCTGAAATTGGCAATTAATTTCAAATAGGCCAGCATATCCTTAATTTCAGCACGATCATAAAACTTGGTCCCGCCCACCATGGTATAAGCAATTCCTCGCTTTACCATGCTTTCTTCTATCAGTCGGGACTGCGCATTCATTCGATACAGGACTGCCATATCTCCATAAGGTATTTTATTTTCCAGATGCTCTTTCATCATGGACTCTACAATGAAATCCGCCTCTTCATGCTCATCTTCGGCTACAAATTTCTGTATAGGACCGCCTACATTATTTTCAGTCCATAATCTTTTGGGAGGTCGATCTATATTGTTCTTAATAACAGCATTGGCTGCGTTAAGAATCGTTTGTGTAGATCGATAGTTTTGTTCCAATTTAATAATTGCCGCTTTGGGATAATCTTTTTGAAAGTCCAAAATATTCCTTAAATCAGCACCGCGCCATGAATAAATACTCTGATCCGCATCTCCGACGGCACAGATATTTTGATTGTTTCCCGCTATATATTTGGACATCAGATACTGGGCATGATTCGTATCCTGATATTCATCAATCAATATATAATGGAAACGATTTTGCCAATGCTTTCTGACTTCTTCTTCCTCCAACAGTTTTGTGGTAATAAAGAGAAGATCATCAAAATCAAGAGCATTATTCCTCTTCATGTATCGATCATACAAATCATACACGTCCGCTATTTTTTCATTATAAAAATTGCCGCTAACTGTTTTTCTGAATTCTTCCGGATTTTGGAGTGCATTTTTTGCATTTGAAATACGTGCCTGTATGCTTCCGATTTGATATTGTTTATCATCCAGATTTAACTCTTTTACTATATTTTTAATCATTTGCTTTGAGTCATCGGAATCATAAATAGTAAATTTATCCGTATAAGGGGGATATTTTTTTATTTCCCTGCGAAGAAAACGGGCGCCGAAAGAATGGAAAGTGTATATCCAAATTTTTTCCGCACTTTCTCCTACTAAATTATGAACTCTCTCTCTCATTTCTTGCGCGGCTTTATTTGTAAAAGTGATCGCCAGTATTTCACGAGGCTGAATCCCCTTGTCCAACATGTAGGCAATACGGCAAGTCAGTGCTTTTGTTTTTCCGGAACCTGCCCCTGCCATAATAAGAACGGGCCCGTCAATCTGTTCTACTGCTTTTCTTTGTTCTCTGTTCAGTGTTTCTAAATAATTCATTCAGTCATTTCCTTACGAAAGAATCCATATGTCTTTCTCTAATAATATTATTTCCATAATAGAAAAACCCATATATGACGAATGCCATGTATGAGTTTTTGTTTCTCCTTTGTTATTCGCCGTATACAGCCAGAAGAGGCGGTGCTACCTGCTTCTTTCTCGACATAACCTTCGGAAGATAAACGGCTTCATCTTCAACCTTAGAGGAAAAAGCTTTTTCCGCTATTTCAGCTGCTCCGGCAGTAAACCACAAGAAAGTATCTTCTGTTAACACATTAGTCACCATCAGATAGGATGCATCGTAACCATGTTTTTCCTTAATCATTTCCAACTCTTTTAATATATCTGCTTTTTTTGCATTAATAGGTGTCAAATCCATTACGGAAATTTGACCGATGGTAAATGTCTTGCCTCCGGCACTGAATTCTTTCGTATCATTTTGCGCCAGTTTAGAAGCGGGATAATCGGAAATATCGGCACCGGCTTTAAGCATTTCCATTCCGTAGGCATTATAATCTATACCTGCAATTTCAGACAATTCTTTGACTGCCTGCTTATCTTCTTCCGTAGTGGTGGGTGAACGGAAAAGAACTGTATCGGAAATAATAGCGGAAGCCATTATTCCGGCGATTTCCTTAGACGGTTTTACTTGATGACTCTTATATAAACCGTAAATAACCGTATTCACACATCCGACAGGACGAATCAAAATAAATATCGGATCTGCCGATTCAAAATCTCCCATACGGTGATGATCGACAATTTCAATAACTTCCGCATCATCCATGCCGTCGATTGTCTGTTTCGATTCATTATGATCGACTAAGATAACCTTTTGTTTTTCCTCTTCAGGATTTGCTCTCCTTAAATTTGTAACTAATTCCGGTGCTTCCAATCCGAAGTAATCCAACGCAAATTGAGTCTCCTTATTCACTTCCCCGGCTCTGATTCCTACAGCATCCATACCGAGCTGACGCTTTAAATAAGAATAGCTGAGTGCTGCCGCAATACTATCGGTATCGGGAGATTTATGTCCTGTAACAAATACTTTACTCATAGTGAATACTCCTTTATTTTATTTTTAAAAGTAGAAATATTATTACTTATTATATCATATTTTATTTTGAGCTTTGTCTGTGCAGAATCAGTTCATTTTACCTTTTTTAATAAAACCGCTGTCTATCCGTACTTTTATAAGTTCATATTACTAATCAAATTTTTTATATCTTTTTTATTATGATTTATTTTTAGTCCGAAAGTGATAAAAAAATAAGACCCCGTATTTTTACGGGATCTTATCTGATAATATTTTTACTCTTCTTCGACAACCAACTTTTTCTTATTTGATCTGCCAAAGTGGAGATTTTCGATAACAACAAAGAGCATCGGTACAATAAAAATCTGGAAAATCGTTGCCGACAATACGCCGAACACGACGGCAATTCCCATTTCGGAACGGGAGTTTGCACCGGCCCCGGTCGATAATGCCAGCGGTACCGTACCTAATATAAAGGCAAGAGACGTCATCAAAATCGGACGGAGACGAATCTTGGATGCTTCTACTGCCGCTTCCAACGCATCCATTCCGGCATCGGCACGGATTTTTGCATATTCAACGATCAAAATAGCATTCTTTGCAGCCAATCCGATAATTGTCAAAAGACCGATTTGGAAATAAATGTCATTATATACATTAAATACCCATGCTGCAACACACGCACCGAAGAAACCGGTCGGCATACCGAAGATAACAACAAAAGGTACTTTCCAGCTTTCATAAAGGGCTGCCAAGGATAAAAATACAAAGAGCATCCCCAGTGCTAAAGCATAGATGGTCTTGCCGCCCGCTTCACGTTCTTGTGCCGAAGATTCTGCGAAAGCATAGGCATAACCATTGGGCAGGATTTGATTTGCCACCTCTTCCAAAGCATTCAAAGCGTCTCCTGAAGAATATCCTTCCGCCTGATTACCGTTAATGAGTACTGCGGGGAAGTTATTGTAACGGGTAATTACTGAAATAGCATTGGATTTCTTTGGCGTAATAAAGGTACTGATCGGAACCATGTTTCCCTTGGAATCACGCACTGTAAGGAATTTATTGTCTTCCGGACTCATACGATAATCGACATCTGCCTGTGCAACAACCTTAAAGTTACGCCCATAAGCAGTAAAGTCATTAATTTGTACTGAACCGTAATATACTTGGAGCGCTGTAAAGATATCTCCTACATTCACTCCGTTTTTCAATGCTTTTTCACGATCTACATCAAAGTTATATGACGGTGTATCCATACGGAAACTGGTATAAGCCATTTGTATTTCCGGTCGCTGATTAGCTGCGGCTAAAAATTGTCCGACAACGGCTTGCATATTTTCGTTGGAATCGCCTTTTTTATTTTGAATATACAGTGAGAATCCGCCGGTGGTACCCAGTCCGGGAATCGGAGGCGGATTAATGGCCATAACCGACACCTTAGGGTGCGTGGCATTAAAGGCAAACGCTTTTGCCATAACTGCCTCTATTTGTTCTGAAGGCAACGTTCTTTCACTCCACGGTTTCAACTTAACAAAAGCCACACCGGCATTCGGTTTCTCTCCGCCCGATAAGATATCAAATCCCGTGACCCCCATCATTTCCTGAACCGAAGGATCTTCTTCCATATATTTCATATATTCCACAATTGCCGCGTTTGTCCGGACATTGACCGAACCTTCCGGTAAAGAGAATGTAGTCATGAAATAACCGTTATCTTCTCCCGGCAAGAAAGCTGTCGGCAAAGACATAAATAAAAGAACGGAAGCTACGGTCAATCCGACAAGTACTGCTATTGGAGCCATAATCATATGTCCCAATTTCACCAGGAACTTACCGTAAGATTCGATCATTCGATCAAATTCTTCATTAAATTTATCCCAGAAGCGCTGAAGTCGTCCCCGTTCGCTTTCTTTTGCAGGTTCATGAAGCATGCCTGCACAAAGCGCCGGTGTTAATGACAATGCTACAAAGGCAGAAATCAATACGGAAACCGCGATGGTAAGAGCAAACTGTTTATAGAGTATTCCCATAATGCCGCCCAAAAAAGCAACCGGAACAAATACTGCCGCCAAAACGATAGCCACACCGATAACCGGACTCTGTACTTTTTCCATGGCCACTATCGTTGCCTCTTTGGGATGGAGATTATTATAACGCATTTCGTATTCTACGGCTTCAATAACCACAATCGCATCATCGACAACAAGCCCGATAGCCAGAACCATAGCAAAAAGCGTTAATGTATTGATAGTAAAGCCCAAAACTGCAAAGGATGCAAAAGTGCCGAACAAAGATACGGGCACCGCTATCATAGGAATCAATGTGGAACGCCAATTTTGTAAGAATATATAGACAATTACCGCAACAATAATCAAAGCTTCTACAAAGGTTTGAAGTACTTCTTCAATAGAGGCATAAATGAAATCCGTATTATCCACGGCAATAGTGTAATCCATATCATCGGGAAAGGACTTCTTGTCTTCTTCTAATTTTGCTTTTATTTTGCCGATTGTGTCGATTGCATTTGCATCATCAGACAAGGAAAATGTAACGGCCGATGCTTCACGATCCCCCATGCGGGTCATAAAATCGTAGCTTTTGGCATCCAGTTCAACACGAGCCACGTCTTTCACGCGCAGCATACTGCCATCACTGTTTGTGCGTACGACTATATTTCCAAATTCCTGTTCTGTAGCAAGACGTCCCTTAACGGTAACTATATATTGGAACGGTTGATTTTTATCGACAGGAGCGGTTCCTATATTCCCTGCGGCCACCTGTTGGTTTTGTGCCTGTACGGCTGCAACTACTTCCGCAGCAGATACATTATTCTGCGCCATCTTGCTCGGATTCAGCCAAATACGCATAGCAAAATCCGATCCGAATTCCTGGACATTTCCTACGCCCGGAATAGATTTCAATTCATCAAGATAGTTCATGCTGAAATAGTTTTTGAGGAAAGTATTATCATAAGTTCCGTTAGGGGAAAACAAACTTACGACAAGAGCCATATCTCCCGATGATTTAACGGTAGTTACACCGATGGAACGTACTATCTCAGGCAGTGCGGCATCAGAAGCGGTAACGCCGTTTTGGACACGGATGGTTGCCATATCGGAGTCCGTCCCCGATAAAAATTGCACCGTCAAAGAGTAGGAACCGTTTGAGTTACTTGTGGAACTGATACTTTCAGCATCTTCTGCACTGACTACGTTCTTTTCTATAACTTCCGCAACCGTTTGTGCCACAACTTCCGAGTCTGCACCCGGATAAGCTGCATGAACACTGACCTGCGGAGGGGTGATCTTCGGGTAACGATCGACAGGCAGTGTAAATATGCAAAGCATACCCGCAATTGAGATAACAAGTGCTACAACAATTGCAAATATGGGGCGATTGATAAAAAACTTTGCCATGATCTCTCCTTAGTTCATACTCTTCTGCTGAGCAATTGCAGCGTTAGCATCAGCTTCAATCTGTTCTTTCGTCATCTCTACAGGATCAACAGACTGACCTATCTGGACCTTATTTTGTCCTTCTATAATAACTTCATCGTTTTCCGTTATACCGCTTTCAATAATAGAATACAATCCGAAAGTGCTTCCTACCTTCACGGCTTTTTGCTGAACTTTTCCGTCTACTACGACATCAAGCATATCTTTATTTAAAAGTTGCAATAAAGCTTTTGTAGGCACAAGAATACTTCCTTTTGCAATTTCCGAATCAGAAACAACCATGGCATACATTCCCGGAACCAAAAGATTGTCGGGGTTTCTGAAAAGGGCTTTCATTGTTAATTGTCCGCTGTTGAGCCCGGGGTTAATCTGTACAATTTCCCCGGTCTCTCCGTAAATGGAATTATCGGCCAAACGCAATTTCAGAGCATTTCCCAGCGCATTCGGTCCCGATTTTTCTCTTTTGAGTTGTAAATATTCACTTTCTGACATATCAAACTGAACATACAACGGATCGGAAGAGGAAATGGTAACAAGCGAAGTCTGTCCGGCTGTTGCAAAAGTACCTACATTCACATCATCCATAGAGAGTATCCCCGAAAAGGGTGCCGTTACAATCGTATCATCCAAATTATCTGTCGCCAGCTGTACTTGTGCCCGCGCGGCTTCATATACGGCACGATACGCCTCAGTTGCAGATTTTTGTCCGTCATAAGCCTGACGGGAAACAGCGCCGCTTGCTACAAGTTCTTCATAACGGGCTAAGTCTTTTTTTGCATTTTCATAAGTTGCAAGAGCCTGTGCCGCACTTGCCTCTGCGGAAGCAAGTGTGGACGAGTATGTTCTTGTATCAATTCTGAACAAGGGCTGGCCGGCTGTTACCGAATCTCCGCCTTTAATATATTTTTCAATAATGGTTCCTGAAACTTTCGAACGGACGGGAACTTCCTGTAAGGCTACAATCGAACCATTATATTCTCTTGTAATCGGTGTATCCGATTTGAAAGGTTTAAAAGTACTTACCTTAAGAGATTGCTGCTGTTGCTGTCCGCTTTTTGTATCAGATCCGCATCCGGAGAAAGCACCTGCTGACAAAACAAGACCCGCTAACATTGCAGCTGTCAGCAATTTTTTATACTTCATTTTTGCCCCCTTGAGAACAATGCACAAAATAATTTCCTTTTCTGATAATAATTTCGAGATAACAGATATTATCAGACAGGACTGCCATAAAACAATTACAGTTTATTAATAATATCAGAATAATGATATCAAAATTACGACTGTTGGTCAATATAATTAATAGTAAAGTTTTCCTTTATATAATCGATTGTTTCGGAAGCATTACAGCTGATTCATCGGAAATTTAAGGACGGCTTTTCTTATCTGTTTGGCTCCTTTTGTACCCTGACAAAGCGGACGATGTAAATCGAAAGGAAAACAGATTGCAAAATCACCGGTATGAAGTAATATCTTGCTTTCCTCACCTTCTGATTCAAAAAAATACAGATCCCTTTCCGGATAGGATTCTGCCTCTTTCCCTGCACTCAGCAAAAATCGACATCCGATAATCTCTTCTTCTGCATCGACCTCATAAACAACATCTATAAATTTTTTATGCCCTTCCAATTTTCGATTCGACGACAATTCCGTCATGGTTGACTCAACTGACATATCATATCCGTTGATCTGATATTTTCCGTCTTTTACTCCGGTGAAATCAAAAGTTGCCATCTTTTCTAAGCAGTCATAAATCGCCGCAGGAACTTGATTTTTATAATTTTGTAAACACTTTGCATTTCCGAAAATCATTTGATTTCCTCCTTGCTTTTATTTTTCTTTGTATACCACCAGATCATTCCATAAATAGCAGATACAAGGAGAATAATAATACTCAGCCGAAGTTCATGATCTCCCATATTTACCACATCATGGCCTACGATAACCTCCAAAGCAACAGAAGGCAATTTCCCTATCAAACTTCCTATAAAATAGTGCCACGAAGATACTCCCGACAATGCACATACGGCGGTAACCAATCCGTTGGGCATATAGGGAATCGACCGGGCCAGCAATACGGCCTGCCACGAATCATAGGAATCAAGCTTCATCAGCATTTTGCTTTGCAAAATCAATTTCTTTGCAATTCCTCTGAATAAAGTACGCATAACCCAGAAAGAAAGCATGACTCCTGTCGTTTCTGCCAGCCATGAAATAATGGTCCCCCAAAACAAGCCGAAAATCAACCCGTTGGCCGTCGAAATAAAAATCGACGGAAGGAATCCCACCACATTAATAACAACATCAATAAAGAAGCTGACAAAAACCGCGTAGACTCCGAAACTTCTGAGATAATGTATCGTATCATGCAAATTGCCCTGTCTGGATAATTGATAAATTGTCGAATAAAACGTAGGGTCTAAAAAATGAATGCTTGCAAAGACAGCAGCAAGGAGAACAATAAGTCCATACTTCAGTTGCCGTTCCCTTTTTTCTTCCAACTCCAATTTCTTCATTTAGATATCAATTCCAATCAATGTATCAGTATGTTTATATATTCTTCCACAGCTTTTGCCATATCTTTTTTCTCGATTGTATCGGCAAATCTCTTTTCTGCCGTTTCTAGCATCCCCAATTGTTTCGGGATGGTAATCCCCGTTTCTTTCTCCAATATTCTCAAAGTATCATAAGGGTTTTCAGACGAAGAAATTCCCAATGATTCGGCAATTGTTTCCGGAAATTTATAAGGATGCGCCGTGCTGACTATCACTGTATGACTATTCTGCTCCAACTTTCCTTGACGGCGGAATCGGTTGTATACAGCATAAGCGACTGCCGTATGGGGATCCATCAAATAATCATATTTTTTATATACTTCCGCCATTGAACGTTTCATCATTTCCGAAGAGGCCCATCCCCCTTTGATATCAGCCGTAACAATATTTAATTCTCTCTCCGAGATAGAATAGAATTTATTTTCTTTTAAATTTTTCATCAAATCTGCCGTTTCTTCTGAAGAACCGAGCATGTAATACAGAAACCGTTCAAAATTAGAGGATATCAAAATATCCATCGATGGTGATTCAGTCAAATGAAATTCCCTGCGAATATCGTATATTCCCGTCTCAAAAAAATCCGCCAGCACTTTATTTTCATTAGATGCACAAATCAGTTGCCCGATGGGAGTTCCTATCTTTTTTGCCATATATGCTGCTAAAATATTCCCGAAATTTCCTGTAGGAACGACAATATTAAAGCTTTCTTCTCTTCCGATACTTCCCGATTTTATCAAGCGCGCCCAAATCCATACATAATAAACGATTTGAGGCAAAAGCCTGCCGATATTAATAGAATTCGCACTGGAAAAAAGAATGCCTCTGCTTTCCGCTTCTTTTCTCAGATCGCTGTTGAAAATCTCTTTCACCGTGCTTTGAGCATCATCAAAATTCCCTTCAATCCCGAGAACTCTCATATTATTACCGGACTGTTTCTGCATCTGATCTTTCTGAAGCGGACTGACTCCGTGAGAGGGATAAAAGACCATGATATCGATCCCGGGAATATCACGAAAACCTTCCAGTGCCGCCTTCCCCGTATCTCCCGATGTAGCGGTAAGAATTAATATTTTCCTGTCTTTTTCTCTGTTTTTTTGTGCCCATGATAATAAATGGGGAAATAAAGAAAGTGCCAAATCTTTAAAGGCACATGTTCTCCCATGAAACATTTCCGCCACGGAAAATGCTTCACTCATTGTTTTCACGGGAACGATTTCATCAGTTTCAAATGTCCCTGTATAAGCAGCTTCTGTAAGTTTTGATAATTCCTTCTCCGGTATATCAGGCAGAAACGGTTTTAAAATAAAAACAGCCAGTTCTTTATAGGTCAGTCCTTTTATTTCATCATAATTTACAAACGGATGGGGTAATTCCTCCGGAAGATACAATCCTCCGTCCTTTGCCAATCCGCGCAAAAGCGCTTCGCCAGCACTTACCGTCTCGTCGCTTCTGGTACTTATATATTTCATGGGACACCTCCATAATCAACAGAGTATTCCTTTTTCGATTGATGTATTATTTTACCATAGAAACACGTAATAAACCAAAAAATCTCAAAGCATCACACTTTGAGATTTAAAATATAAATCCGAACTTCCCTTCCCGAAAATCATCAGAAGGTTGATTGTTCGAACAGGCACTTTCTGGTGGATCATCAGGGGTTCGAACCCCGGACACCCTGATTAAGAGTCAGGTGCTCTGCCAACTGAGCTAATGATCCGTTCAACGAAAAACATTATATCATCGTGAATATGTATTGTCAAACACTTTTTCCGGTCTCCGTTATCCCTATATTTTCAGCTGTTCAACGGAATATGAAAGCGATCTCTTCATTTTAAAATTATTGATCTTTTTGAACCCCTCGATGTATTAGTTCCTGTCAATTTTAAGTTAAATAATTGCATCACGCTTATATAATTGAGTATTTATATAATTGAGTATAGAGAAGCAATGTGCTATAATATTTTTCGTTAGGCGCCTATAGCTCAGGGGATAGAGCACCAGTCTCCGGAACTGGGAGCGAGAGTTCGAATCTCTCTAGGCGCTCCAATTTTTACTGTAAAGAAGGTAATCGATAATATATCGGTTACCTTTTTTTATGAAACAAATTAATCCAAAATAAACTTCTCAAACACATAGTTCCCCAACGCAGTCCCTTTATACGTCATGAAAAGCCTTTCTTCTGTTTCTATAAGCAACTTTTCTTTTATCAGTTTCTCTATGACCTCATCATATATATCATGAATATTTTTTCCATATCGCTTTTGAAAAGCCGCTTTATCTATCCCCGATTTCATTCGTAAACCGAGAAAACAAAATTCTTCCATTTCTTCCTCTTGGGACAAAACGATCGTTTTACTCGGACCCCTTTGATCTGCAATCATTTCTTTTTCGTAAAGCCGTACCCCCGGGAGATTCTCTATTCTTTTCATGCCTATCCGTGAACATGCTGCAGGACCCATGCCCAAATAGTCGTTCAATGTCCAATATTTGTAGTTATGTTTTGACTCATAGCCTTTTCTTGCAAAGCCGGATATTTCATATCTCTCAAATCCATAATGGGGTAATATGCGGCACATATCCTGATACATGGTCCAACTTTCGTTTTCATCAGGCCTTTGCAACATCCCTTTCTCCGCTAATTGCCAAAATAAAGTTCCTTCTTCAAGAATCAAACTGTAAACGGACATATGTGTGACAGGGAGGTGAACTGCCCATTTCAAAGTATTTCTGAAGTCTCGGGCACTTTGTCCCGGCAATTCACTCATTAAATCTATACTTATATTCTTATATCCTTTTTTAAAAGCTTTTTTTACCGATTTTTCC
>URAA01000039.1 GCA_900545785.1 uncultured Dialister sp.
GTTTAAAATAATCCGACGGTTCATTCATCATTTTAAAAAGAGGTTCTCATGAATTATACTTACACCTTTCCCGATATCACATCAAACATACAAAAAACATCGAAAAAGAGAAAAACACGGCGCATCGGAGATGTGCGCATCGGCGATTCCCGAAGGAATATATCTAAACGATTCGATCTTTCTCCTGCAGGAGAAAATGAAGAAACAGGTATCAATTATTACACCCTTTCCATACAAAAAGACTTTTCTTTTTTTGATTTTTCTCTTTCTGCCATGGGAATAGGTGTACAAAAAGAAAAAATCCAAATCCTTTATGCCGATTTGGATGCTCTTACAAAAGAAGTAAAAAGCAGACTCTCTCAAATCTACGGAGAACCCGATGAACTGGAAGATGTATATCTTTGGTCCGATACGATCACGTCCCTCTTTTTATTTAAATCGGACAAAGCCTCTCTCATCATTTCCGATACCGCCGCCGTTCTTTCTGCGGCAGATAAAGAAATACTTCCGGAAGCGGAAACATCAGAGCCGTCTTCATTGTTTGGGAAAATTTGGAAAAAATACGGAAATCCTGTCGGACGAGTCAGCAGAAAAACCTATCTTATCCGTGCCTGCCTTGTCGGAATTCCCGTTGCCGCTCTATTTGCTTTTACTTGGATTCGCCCCGAGCTTTTTATAGGGGATGACAATATTTTTATTATCACTTTCATGATTTTGGGCACCTTGGGATTTATTTCCTTAATCAGCCTCGCCATCCGCCGTATTTCCGACATCGGCCTTTCTCATCTTTATTATTGGGGGATTTTCGGACTCCTTTTTGCGGGGCAGCAGATCGGAGGAAGACTTTTACATAATGAACTCTTTGCCACCCGGATCGCAGGCGTCATTTTTTTCCTTATCATAATCATTCTTTCTTTCATTCCGGGAGAACGAAGAAAAAACAAATACGGCCCCGTTCCCAAAGAATGACAAAAAAGACTTGCTTTTCGGAGCAGGTCTTTTATATTGCTTTGATTTTTCTCTTTTAAATCATTGACTCAATCCGGAAAAGTTTTATTTTTACCGTATCCCTCATGATGAAAAATAATATGCTTTTTTAACTTTTTTGGTTTTTACTACTTTTAATAGCGGATATTTCGGTTAATAGCGGATATTTCGGTCATATTTACAAATTATTTTTTCTGCTTTTCCGATCTTTTACCAGCGCTTCAAAAACTGCTTTTTCCGCTTTGCAATCTGCAAGAGCCCGGTGAAAATGATAATAAGGCAGTTGATAATACAGGCAAAGCCTTTGAACGGAATATTTTTTCTCTACCAGTTCTTCCGGAATCACTTGGCGGGACAAAGTATTCGTATCCACGTAGCTGTTCCGTACAAGAGGCTTTCCAAGAGCAAGCAGATTTCTGTCCAATATGATCAGATCAGAATCCAAACCGTGGCCCATTAAAATATCATCGCCGAGAAACCGGATAAATCCGGGCAAAACATCGGCAATGACAGGCGCCTTTTTTACAAGGGACGGAGTGATTCCCGTCAGCTCCACCACCCGCTTTTCCATCTTTCCTTTCGGTTTCACCAAAGTATGGAAACAGGCTTTGATTTCGCCGCTTCTGATTCGGAGGGCCGCGAGTTCTGTAATATCCGAATGCATTCCCGTCGTTTCTATATCCAATATGGTATATTCTTTTCGAGAAATTGTGGAAACTCTGGCTCGATCCGAAATTTCATGGCTCCGTATATCTTTAAATAAAGTATTGTTGCTTATTTTCATAAAAATCTCCCCGATATCTTTGTACTTTTATATTATCTCACAAAACGGACAGAAGTTCTCTCGAAAGAAATATTTTCATCAGGAAGATCAAAAAAGGACCCTTTTCAGAGTCCTCTTTTCTACCTCAAATCAGAATACATAGTTCAAAGATACGGTTGCCAAATCATCAAAGTCGACGGAGTTGTCCTTTGCATCTACATCGAATGCATATTCGCCGTGGAGACGGACATTTTTAGCAAGAATTACATCGGCATTGATGAGCCAGAAATCAACATCATTTTTCGTGATGCTGTTGGCAGGGAATGCGACATAAGTAGATGTACTGCCGATATAGCTGTCTTTTTCGGCTTCTACATATTGTGCGGACAGTCTGAACGTTCCCGGTTTCTTCATATCATATTTACCGAATCCGATGCCGGCAGTCCAGATCTGCGGATCTCCGTCTTTATCGGTGTTTTGATAGTAATCACCAAAAAGATTCATCTTGTCTCCGAGTCCGATTGTAAGGCCGCCGCCGATATAAGTTCCTTTTTCACCTTCCGCAACGGTCAGATATTCCGCATCATAGCCGATGCTTCCCGATTTGCCGACAAGCCGTGCATAAGACACTTCTTCATTGATTCCGCTGTCTCTCTTCCATGCCACGACACGGCCGTAACCGCCTTCAAGCATCAGTTTTTCATTTCCGATATAAGCCTGGACCCCGTCAAAATAGTCATCCATGACAAGCCCGGTCTGCCCTAAATACAGGTAGCCCCTTCCGATGTTCATTCCGAAATTATCTCCGAACTGATGGTGAATGTAAAGCATATCCATGTAAGTGTCGGAAGAACTGCCGTCTTTGAAATTCAGGTCGGAATGGAGCCGTCCTACCGCATAGGTGCTGTCATTAATGGTTGCCGTCGCTTTGATTCTCATACGGCCGTTCCATTTATCCGTCGTTTTTCCGGTTAAATTTCCACCCGCATCTTTTGCATATCCCTGATTCCACCGCATACGGGCATCACCGCCCCATTTCAGATTGCCCACTTTCTTTTCCAAGTTCGTTACGCGGACACCGAGATTGGCGAGTTCGTCTGCGTATTCTCCCGCCAGTCGTTCCACCATGGCTCTCTGTTCAGCATTCAGCTGATCTTCCCGCGCCATCAGACGGGCAATGATCTGTGCCAGTTCATAGCGGGTCATGTTTCTTTCGCCCTTGAATGTGCCGTCCGGATATCCTTCTACCACACCCTGCACGGATAAATCCGATACTGCCTGATATGCCCAGTCATCGGGGGACACATCGGAGAAAGGATTGGCAGCGTATGCGGATACGCCTGCGGTGAGCGCTGCAACAGCAGCAATTGCGAGAATTTTTTTCATGGTCTTCTCTCCTTCTGAAAATGCTTCACTGCCGAAAGTCATGAAACAGGGATTTTTGACCCGAGTGACCGTGTTTCCTCTGTCTTCCCGACTTCATCGGATATAACCGCAGTGAATCTGATCATATCTGCTTGAATTTTATCATGATCTTTAATTTTTTACAAATTATTTAGTTTGATTATTTAATTATATATACTTTATAATTAATGATATCTTTTATAATTCTTTTTTTACTTAAATAAAATATATTTTTTATACATTATTTTATTTGAAATCACCTTTGTTTCTCTTTATAATGAAGTCAGAAAGGCGGGATTCTATGGACCTTGAAAAAATCGGCCGTGCTTTTAAAAGAAATCGTTTTGACTGCTCCATATTTGATACCAAAGAAGAGGCCGCTTCTTATCTTGATAAAGAAATACGGGGAAAGACCGTCGGCATGGGAGATTCCGTTACTCTTGCCGCCATGGGCATATATGAGATGCTGAAAAAAAACAATACCGTTTGGGATGTTCATCATTTGGAAGGCGCGGAGACAGAAGATTATAAATCAAAGGAGAGAAATAAAATTTTTCTGGAAACGGCAAGAAAATGTATGACTGCCGATATTTTTCTCACTTCCGTCAATGCGGCTTCCGAAACCGGTATTCTTGTCAATATAGACGGCACGGGCAACCGCGTTTCCGGCTCTCTTTTCGGTCATGAAAAGGTTTATTTCGTATTCGGAGTCAACAAGATTTGCCCCACTTTGGAAGAAGCTGTTAACAGAGCACGAAATATTGCAGCCCCCAAAAACGTAGCCCGTCACCACTATCTTTGCGGCTGCAGCGCCCGCGGAGGAGATAAGTGCTACGATTGCGGCGCTCCCGACCGTATTTGCAATGTGCTTGCCATTTACTATAAAAAGATGCGAAATATAGAGATGGAAGTCATCATTATCAATGAAGATTTGGGATTCTGATTCCCATGCAAAAAGAACGGAGTGATCCGTTCTTTTCAATTTCTCTATTAATTTATTTTTGCCCTGCTCCGGGGCGGTATAAATTCCATCCGAAAAAGAGAGCGCACATGCGCAAAACGATAACGAAAATAAACCCTGCCCAAGAAGCCGTTACCATTCCTGTCAGCGGATAGATGATGCATATCACAATGCCTCCTGCCACCGCTGCCACCGCATAAATATCCGCATATAAGACAACGGGGACCCGCTGTGCCAAAAGGTCTCTTATAATCCCGCCCCCGACGGCAGTAAGAAGGGCAAGCATGACGGGCAATACATATTTATATCCGGGATAGCTGTTGATCGCCGTCATGGCGCCGGTCACGGTAAAAGCGGCAAGACCGATTGAATCGGATACATGATAAATAAACTGCATCCATTTCTTTCCCCGGAGCGGATTAAAATAATTCTTCGCCCCCATACTTACGACGGCAGCCGTTATGAGCGCCAAAGCAATTCCCATGGGCGATCGGAGGGCAAAAGGAGGCGTGATTCCCGCAAGGACATCCCTTATAATTCCTCCGCCCACCGCGGTTGCCACGGACAACACGGCAATACCGAAGATATCCATCTTCTTGGAAAGCCCCGCGGCAGCTCCCGAAACGGCAAAAGCGGTTGTTCCCAGTATTTCAAAAATAAACCAGGTAAGCGACATATCTTTATCTCTCAGAATCCTAATACGGAATAAATAATTTTCATGGTGACTCCCGTATAGAATTGAGAAAGCGGTCCGATAATTTTTCCGGTAATTCCGCTGAAAACAAGGAGCATCAGAAGAACAAAACTGTACTGATAGCTGAAATTATGAAAATGCCATGCCCATTTTCCGGGAAGAAGCATTTCCAAAATTTTTGAGCCGTCCAAAGGAGGAACGGGAATCAGATTGAAAAAAGCAAACCATACATTATACAGCATGAGCCAGTAGAGGAAATAATAACCGGCCTGCCCGAAAGTCAAAAAGCCGAAACGCATCATAACGAGCATGATGCATTCTGCAAGGAAGCAGAGTAATAAATTCATTCCCGGGCCCGCAAAAGAAACTTTGATCACGCCGCTTCTCAAATTTTTGTAGTAGGAAGGATCGATCTGCACCGGTTTTGCCCAGCCGAAGCCGAAGACAGCGAGCATAATAAGCCCCAGAGGATCCAGATGTACGAGCGGATTTGCCGTAAGCCGCCCCTGCATACGGGGAGTGGGATCGCCCAGACTGTCGGAAACAAAGGCATGAGCATATTCATGCAGGGCCAGTGCCATCAGAAGCGCCGGAGCTCTGTATATCAAAGTGCTCCAATCTAAAAAATCAAACATAGTACCTCTCTGTCATTTTAATTTTTTACCATGATTTTCAAATGTCATTAAACTGTCTTATTCGCAACAGATATAGGTATTATATAATAATTTTATTTTTATGTACAAGTATAATTATGCAAACTTTCTTTTCCGATAAAAATTTCTTTTTTCACCTCACATTTTTTACTCTGCTGCGCAAAAAGGGCAGCAGCATAAAAAAAGAGACCCTCAAAGGATCTCTTTATCTCAACCCGAACACTCTTTGAAATATGGAGCGCCTCTTTCTTGCTCTGAGCGCCCATGCTCTTGTTTTCCTCTCTGCCATCCTGATTTTATATGCTCTGTATGCCCGATATTCTTCCATGTCAATAAGGATTGTACACACTTTGCCGTAGCGGTATTCTTTCCTGAGTTCATTTTCATCGGAAGGAAGCGGAAATTCTATTTCTTTTTCTTCCAGTTCCCAAAGAGAGGTCCCTAAAGACTCTCTTGCTTTGCGAACCGCTTCTTCCACGGTTGCCGCTTTTCCGCCGCAGCCGGCCAAGTCGGGAAGCACGATGTGAAATAAATTTGTTTTTTTATTAAATATAAAGACGGCAGGATAGAAATATTTCATGTAATGCCTCTTTTCATCCGGTCCTTTTGCAAAACAGATTACAAAGTTTTTTATATTGTAATACATTTTGCCCTCTGCTGCCAATAGGAAATCCTCAATTTTCACCTGAAATTTCACTTTTTCCACATATTTTTCATCATTTTTCCTACAAACGCCGTGCGCAAATCGATATTTTTGAATATTTTATCCTTTATCTTCTTTTTCAGGATTCATCATGGTAAACTTTTCCGATCCCCTCCAGAGATCAAAAAACCGCCCCGAAAGGCGGTCTTCTTTTGATTAGAGATCCAAATTTTGTACATTTTGCGCATTTTCTTCAATAAATTTGCGGCGCGGCTCCACTTTATCCCCCATAAGGACGGTAAACAGATGATCTGCTTCCACCGCATCCGTCAGCTTCACTCTCAACATGACCCGCTGTTCAGGATTCATGGTGGTGTCCCAGAGCTGCTCCGGATTCATTTCCCCCAGCCCTTTATAGCGCTGGATCGTAAGGCCGTCACGGCCGATTTCCTCTAATAGTTTATTTTGTTCCGCATCATCATAAGTGTAATATTTCTGTCTTCCCTTGCGCACCTGATAGAGCGGCGGTTGAGCAATATAGACATGTCCTTCCGTAACCAGAGGCTTCATATAGCGGTAGAAAAAGGTCAGAAGCAAAGTACGGATATGGGCTCCGTCCACATCGGCATCGGTCATGATGATAATTTTATAGTAACGGAGTTTGGTGATATCGAAATCTTCTCCCACGCCGGTTCCGAAAGCGGTGATCATGGTACGGATGGCTTCGGAATTCAGCACTCTGTCCAGTCTTGCTTTTTCTACATTGAGGATTTTTCCGCGAAGAGGAAGAATGGCCTGATACTTTCTGTCCCGTCCCGTTTTGGCAGATCCCCCTGCGGAGTCCCCTTCGACGATATATATTTCCGTCAGTTTGGGATCTCTTTCGGAACAATCCGCCAATTTGCCGGGAAGCCCCGATATTTCCAAAGAGTTTTTGCGCCGCGCCAGTTCTCTTGCTTTTCGTGATGCTTCTCTGGCACGGAAAGCGGAAATGGCTTTGGATACGATTTCTTTTGCATCTGCCGGATGTTCTTCCAGATAGGTACGGAGACCTTCTGCAACAATACCGTCCACCACGCCTTTGACTTCCAGATTTCCCAATTTTGTTTTTGTCTGCCCTTCAAACTGAGGATTCGGAACTTTCACGGAAAGAATGCAGGTCAGACCTTCTCTTACATCTTCGCCGGATAAATTGTCTTCATTCGGTTTCAATAAATTATTCGTCCGGGCATAGTCATTGATCGTTCTTGTGAGGGCATTTCTGAATCCCGTAAGATGCATGCCCCCCTCTATCGTGTTGATATCATTGACAAAGCTGTATACCGATTCGCTGAATCCTTTCTGATACTGCATGGCGATATCCACGATGACCTTATCTTTCTCTCCTTCAAAAGCAATGACTTCATCATGGAGCGTATCTTTGCCTTCATTTAAAAATTTGACAAATTCCGTGATCCCTCCGGCATAGCAGAATACTTCCTGCCTTTTAGCGCCGTCCCTGACATCGGTCAAAGTAATGGTAAGGCCTTTATTTAAAAATGCGAGTTCCCGCATGCGAATTTTTAATACATCAAATTCAAAATCCACACCTTCTTTGAATATCTCCGGATCGGGCTTAAAAGTCACTTCTGTGCCGGTTTCTTTTGTTTTTCCGTACGTCCGCATATGTTCGGTGACAATTCCCCGTTCCAGCTTCATCTCATGAAAACTGCCCTCTCTCCTGACAATGACTTTCGTCCATTCTGAAAGAGCATTGACGACGGAAATGCCGACACCGTGCAAACCACCCGAAATGGCATATCCGTCGCCGCCGAATTTACCGCCTGCATGAAGCACAGTCAAAACGACTTCCATGGCGGGTTTTCCCGTTTCATGCATGCCCGTCGGTATACCGCGGCCGTTATCCACGACAGTACAGCTTCCGTCATCATTCAAAGTAATTTCTATATGGGTGCAAAATCCTGCCAAAGCTTCGTCGATACTGTTATCCACCACTTCATAGACCAAATGGTGCAGCCCTCTTGATGATGTCGATCCTATGTACATGCCCGGACGGAGACGGACCGCCTCCAGACCTTCCAGTACCCGTATGTCTTTTGCTCCGTAATTTTCACTGCCGTGTTCTTCTTCATGGGCTGCCTGTATTGCATGAATGTTTTCGCTCATATAGTCTCCTTAAAAATGTAAAAGCTGTTTTCGCCGATATGAATCTGCTATTCTTTATATAATACTTATATAGCAATTATATCACAAAACAATTGTTTTCGATAGGTTATTTCATCGATAAGATCTGCTGTTTTCGCATTTTTACCTGAAAGGCTGCTTTACTTTTTATCCCTCTAAAATATTTTTTCTTTCAGAAACAGGTATGACCTTTCATTTTTATTTGATATGCTAAAATAAATAAAACGGTCGTATAAATAAATGAGGCATCAATGAAAAAACTGTTGTTATTTCTTTTTATACTCACTCTTGCCGCTTACTGGGGTTACAGCCGGGGAGGCGAATACGGCAGAGGACATAATCCCGGGGCGTCCCCTTCCGTTGAGGAGAAAAATTCTTTTCCGACGGCTGACAATTTGTTGGATAAAATAACGGATTTGGCCGGTTCTTTTACGGCCCGTTCCGCCGATTCTTCTACGAAAGAAAAAAGCGATTTTATCCGAGAATCCAAAGAATTTTTACAATCTGCCAAGGAAAGTTTTCGTCAGATTTTTCATTTCAAAGAAGCACTGGAATCCAAAATAGACAGAGATAATTTTGTCCCTGCCAAAGAAATACCGGATCTGATGAAAAAAGCAATTGTCGCCACGGAAGACCGCCGTTTCTATGATCACGGCGCCGTGGATTTGGTCGGTGTCGCAAGAGCTTTGGTCACCAATTATATTGCCGGCAAGACCGTGGAGGGGGGAAGCACCATTGCCCAGCAGACGGTGAAAAATATTTTCCTTTCCGATGAACGCACTCTTTCACGAAAAATCGAAGAGCTTGCTTTGGCGGTCCAATTGGAAAAATATTATTCAAAAGATCAGATTCTCGAATTATATCTGAACACCATTTATTTCGGCCACGGTGCTTACGGAATCAAAGAGGCCTGTGATACTTATTTCGGCAAAGAAGCGAAAGATTTGGACTTATCCCAATGTGCCATGCTTGCCGGACTCCCTCAAGCCCCCAATGCGTATGATCCGCTCAATCATCCCGAGGAGGGCGCTCAAAGAATGACCGTCGTCCTTACCCTCATGGCACGGGAGGGATATATTACCCCGGAAGAGGCTGCCACGGCCGCTCTCGATTTATGGCTTAAATAATCTCAATTTCCGACAAAAAAAGCATCTCAAGATTGATCAAGAGATGCTTTTTCATTATGCAAATAATTACAGGATCGCATGAGCGACGATGAAACTCATGATGCAGGCACAGGTGACGCCCACAAGACCGGGAAGCATGAAACTGTGGTTCAATACGAATTTGCCGATCCTTGTCGTACCGGAGCGATCGAAACCGATGCAGGCCAGATCGGAAGGATAGGTAGGAAGGAAGAAATAACCGTAGCAGGCAGGAATGAAAGACATCACCATCACAGGATCCATACCCACTCCGAGTGCCATGGGCATGACGATGGCCACAGCGGCACCTTGGGAGTTAACCAGTTTAGAAGTGAAAAATAATACGATTGCATAGGTCCAAGGGTGCTCTGTAACGACGGTTCCCAAAAATTCTTTTAATACGCCCATATGATTGGCAAAGTAAGTATCTGCCATCCATGCCACGCCGTAAACGGAAACGAGAGCTACCACACCTGCACGGAATACTTGGCTGTTTCCCACTTCTTTTGCTTTCGTTCCGCAGAAGAACAAAATGACGGCAGAAACAAAAAGCATCACCATCTGTATCACCGTAGTCATGGAAATGGCCGCCATTTTTCCTTTTGCATTCGGGAAATGAGGGAGCAAATCCGGGAAATTGCCCAAGACGGCAATAAGAATAATCCCCACAAGGAAAATAATGGTCGCCCGATAATAAGAAGACGGAAGTTCACGGCCCTGCAATGTTTCATTATCCCCGTAAACATATTGTTTCTGCTCCGGATCACTGATCATTTCTTGGAAAGCTTCATCCTTTTCCAAATCTTTTCCTCTTTTGTAGCTTATAAGAGCTGCACAGAGAACACCGAAGAGCGTCCCCGGAATGGATACGGCAAGAATTTGAAGGAGAGAATAATTTTGTCCTGCCGCCGCCATAAATCCAACGATGGAAACGACGGCTACCGATACGGGAGAAGCGGAGATCCCCATCTGGGATGCAATGGATGAAACCGCCATAGGTCTTTCGGGGCGGATGTTCTGTTTGATAGAGATATCATAAATAATGGGAAACATCGTATAAACCACATGCCCCGTCCCGCAAAGGACCGTCAGAAACCAAGTGGTGACCGGTGCAAGGATGGTAATATGTTTCGGATTGTTGCGGAGAAATTTCTCGGCATATTTGAGCATAACCGTAAGTCCGCCGGAAGTTTGCAAAAAACCCGCACAAGTCACGACGGCCAAAATGGTGAGCATAACGCCGATGGGCGGTGTCCCCGGTTTATAGTGGAAAATAAAAGTGTAAATCATGAGACCGATGCCGCTGATAGCAGCCAGCCCGATTCCTCCGTGACGAATCCCCAAAAAGAGGCATGCCAGAAGAACGATAAAACCAAGTACCATTTCCATAAGTAAAATCTCCCTCGCTAATAGTGTATGCTATATAACTCTTCAGCATGACTTAAAGTATACAACTATCATTTTAAATAGCAAATATTTATTTCTCATAGAAATCAAGGCGTATCATGATTTATTTTCATCTTTATATGATTTTATATCCGTACCAATTTTTATTTTTCTTCCTTTTCCTCTTCTTTCATCCCCTTATTTCCGATAAAATTTCATCGTATCCGTCATCTGTGATCAAATGCATCTGCTCATGAACACCTCCGCAAAATAAGTGTCACAAAAGAGATCCGATAAAAAAACGGAGCGGCTTCCCTTTCTTAAAAATAAGGAAATCACCGTTCCGTTTTCAATACGATTCACCTTCCGTCAGCCGCCGTGACTCAGGAGAATACCGACAGATAATGAATTATATTTTCCCTCTTCACCGATCGCCCATATAGAGCAAATCACCTTTTTTCAATACTGTTTCTCCGTTGGGAATGACTACTTCTCCGTTCCGCAGAATCAAAATGATCAAACTGCCCGATAAAGAAATATCCGACAATTTCCGGTTTACCCATTCATCATCTTCCGTTATTTCTCTTTCATACAAATTGATTCCGCTCACCTGTCCGCCTTCTCTGCCGCTCAGGATAAGCGTATCCCCCGCCTCAAGGACGGTGTCTCCCTTAGGGATCAGTTTTAAATTATTTCTGAGAATCAGAACAAGAATGGATTCCGGCGGAAGTACGATGGATGACAGGGATTTTCCCTCCCAGACATGCCCCTTTTGTAAAGTAAAACGCAAAAACTGGACCGGCACTTCTTCCGTATAGTCGTTAAATGTTTTTAAGACATCGCCCTCTTCGTCAATCATATCCAGCGCTTTTGCCACCTGAGGCAAGAGCGTTCCCTGTACCAGAATGGAAAATAAAACGATGAAGAAAACGATATGGAAAATATCATTGGTGAGAACCGCCGTACCGGTCATTGCCATGATGGCAAAAACGATGGATGCCGCACCGCGCATACCCGACCACGCCACAAATAATTGCTGCCGGAAAGAACAACGGAAGGGCGTCAGTATAGAAAATACCGCTAACGGACGCGCTACAAAAGTCAGGAAAAGGGCGATCCAGAGAGCCGTTCCCGTTACATCCGGAAGCTGGGACGGAAAGGACAGAAGTCCCAAAAGGAAAAAGAGGAACATCTGCATCAATGTAGTCAGGCCGCCCAAGAAATCAATTACATTTTTCTTATTCGGAAGTTTTGTATTTCCTAAGATGATACCGGCGATAT
>URAA01000040.1 GCA_900545785.1 uncultured Dialister sp.
ATGCTTATGCGGATGTGGTCAACAGCGGAAATGGCGCATCGCCCTCTATTTCTGCAAGAGTAAATGCACTGGAATATTATTTGACCGACGAAATAAAAAGAGATACCTTATCTGACCGTATCGGAAATATGGAAAGAGACGTTTTCGGAAGGGAAAAATCGGGAGCTTTGGACAAGCGTGCCGTAGAGCTGGAAAAAGCAGTCTACGGGGATCAGCATTTTGAAATGAAAGAAGTTCTTCTTCCGGAAAAGACGGTTTTTAAAATTGCTTTAAATGAGGCTGTCAGCAGCAAAGTTAATCTGGAAGGTGATGAAGTCACATTTACCGTTCAGGAAGATGTCAAAGTGGGGGACACTTTGGTATTGCCCCGAGGCTCCAGAGGAAGCGGTATCGTGACAAAGGTATCCCGTCCGAAGAGCTTTGGCAGAAGCGGAAAATTGGATATATCCTTTGATCAGGTATTTTCCTTGGATGATGAACCGATTTCTACCATTTTGGGACCGGAAGCCAAAGAAAAGTTAAAGATGGAAGCTGCTGCAGTAGGCGCTTCTGCGGTAGGTGCACTGGCTTTGGGGCCGATAGGGCTTGTAGGCGGTTTCTTTGTAAAAGGAAAAGATGTGGAACTTCCGGCAGGTACGGAATTATATATTCAGACACAAAGCGATGTTCTTACAAAGGGACTCGTTATGGCATCGGGAACCCCCGATATAACACTTCGTGAACGGGTTTCTAAAACTGCGGTAGAAAACACGACTGTATCCGATAAAGAAGAGAGTGCCAAGGAAGAAGAGGAGAATACTCGAGAAACAGTGGATATAGTAAGTTTGGATACCGTTGAAAATGCAAGAAACGAATTAAAGTTCGTTAATGAAGCAGGGGATGAAATAGAAGCGGGCAGCAAAACATTATCGGAAAAAATTTCGGAAGAAAAAGAATCTGAAGAAGTTGATGACGATGAAGAAAATTCCGCTTCGGTGGTCATTGTGAGAAATGAATAAAAAATCAGGTACATCATTGATTATTGCCGCCTTGTTTTTTGCCTGCGGATATGCTGTGCAGGGGGCGGAAGAAATTGCGGAGAATGCAGAGGAAAATTTAAATATTTCCGCTGCCGGAGCGAAACCGGGGACAAGCAGAACGGGTAAAGATGCAGCAATGAGTTCTCAAAATGAGACAGTTCCTGCATCTGTTTCGGCTGAAATAAACAGGAAACTTTTGCAACCCGAAAATGATGAATATGAGCTCGACGATATATATAACGGTATTATGCGGCCTGTCTACGGTACGGAAAAGTTGGAGAATCGGAAAAGCTCTCCTTCAAAAAAAGAAGAACGGAGAAGCAAGAGTACTTCCGCAGGCAAAGACGGTGAGACGAATAAAAAAGCTTCTTCCGTTTCTCCGGAAAATCCTTTATATATATCAGCCGATAAAATCAGGTACAACGATAATACGGGAGATGTCGAAGCCCGGGGAAACATTGATATAGAGCATATGCTTGACCGTTATACGACGGAGTATGTTTACGGAAATACATTGACACAGAAATATTTTATTCCCGGGAAAGTCTATTGGGTAAATCCGACAACAAAAACCGAAGCGGAAAGTGCAGAATATGACGGAAAGGCAGCAATCGGAAAATTTAAAGGGGTTTCCGGCTGGAATTCTGATTTATATTATTTTGCGGGAACGAACGGAACTTATTATCAGAACGACAATAAGATGGTGATGGAAAACGGATATTTTACCACCAAGCATGCCATGGCAAAAGTTCCGGATTATCGGGTTGAAGCAGATTCTATAGAAATTTATCCGGGAGATCATTATACGGCTCATAATGTAAAATTAAAGTTTAAAAATACAACGATCATCTCCCTTTCCACATACAACGGCAATCTGTCCGACTCTCACTCCATCAGTATCATCTCATTTATACCGCGCCCGACCTTTGACAGCGACAACGGATGGGGGCTTACGAACAAGATCGAAGTTCCGGTGGCACACCGGCAGGATCTCAGTTTTTATCTCAGAAACAGGTGGTATTCCAAAGCAGGATATAAACCGGATGTAGGTGTCCGGTATAGTCCGCGGATCGGTCAGTTTGTTCTTCGCTATGTGGAATCGGAGAGTACGACCAACGATGAAGGCGGGATCTGGATTAAAAAGAAGCCGTCCTTGGAATTTGAATCCGAACGGTATTATCTTTGGAACTCTCCTTTCTATGTAGGTGTCAGAGGGGAGATAGCCTATTGGGAAGAAAAACAGAACGGAAAGACGATAAAAGGTCCTTATAAAGGATTCAACGCCTATATTTCCAGTAATCCTATCAAACTGGGCAAATTTCTGACTTTCAACTGGAGAGCCGGGTATGCGAAAGATTACTATGATTACAAAGCGTATAAAAATAATCAGATTGAAGAAGAAAACAGAATACGGAGAAACAGTTATTATTCCGTAGGGCTCAGCGGCGGCTACAGGGCAGTCAATGCATGGATCAATTATACCGACAGGGAACTGGACAATGATACTCCTTACTTATACGATCACTACAGTACGGTGAAACCGGTCGATACCGGAATTCGGCTGCAAATCACGCCGAAAGATGCGATCAGTGTTGCATGGACAATTGATACGAGTGACGGAAGCATCGATCACAGATATTATACTTACTACAGAGATATGCATTCCTTTTACGGCTGGGTCCGCTATGACAGGGTGGAAGGAAAAACGCAGGTGATGATTATACCGAAAGATTTCAGATTTTAAATTATTTTTGAAGCCTACATAAGATACTTCATAAATATCTGTCAGGTAATAATAAGGCGGGGTCATGAGAAAAGCAACAAAGGGAGAAATGTTGCTTGTCATAAGTCTTATCGGAGCGGCACTTACTTTTTGGGGGATCCGGGGACATGAAAATGACGGGCAGCCCTTCTCGGATCATAAAGGAAATAGAGGAACTGCCGTTTCGAGAAAAGAGTCATCCGTTATAGAATTTGATGAGAAGAGCAGTGGAAAGAAATACGACGCTGCTCTTTATTTACGGGCAAAACCATTGCGCGATCCTTTTCAAGCAGAAAGAAGGCCGGAGGAAACGTCAAGAGCGGAAGCGGATGCTTTCAAAGACAGTGCTTCCGCGGGAAAGAAAGGCGGTAGGGAAAGAGTATCTGCAATACCTGTGCTGCAGGGGATTATGGCGTTTAAAGATAACTATATAGCAATGATGGAAGTGAACGGAGAGTCGGTAACTCTTCGGAGAGGGGATCGGGTGGGAGAATGGGCAGTTGTATCAATTCAGAAAAAATCAGTCGATTTATCGGGAGAAACGGGCAGTATTTCCTTACATCTGCCGTAAGAAGAGCATTGGTTACGGCAGGCTGCACCTGCTTATTTCTTAGTTTCGGATCCTACTCTTTCGGGGAGCAAGTTTCTTCTGACGAAAAGTATGAGCTCGATTTGGACAGAAGTGTTCATGAAACGATGGAAGAAGAGAAGAAAGCATTGCTCCGTCCGAAAAGCGAACAAACTTTAGAGGGAAAAGTAACAGAAAATAAGTCAGAGATAATGCCCGACCGAGATGAAAATGTTCCCTGTTTCAGTCTTCATGTAAAAAATGCACCGGTACAAGAAGTATTGCAAAATTTAGCGGAACTGACTCATAAAAATATTATATTTTCCGGGGCATTATCGGGAGTGATCACGGCGGATCTGGACAACATCACTCCGGAAGATGCATTGGATGTGGTACTTGCATCCACCGGTTTAGTGGCAAGAAAAGAACGGGCTTCCATCATTATATTTAACGGAGATTCCGTTTCGGATAAAGGGCAGTCCGTTAAATCTTATCGTTTATCTTATGCCGATGCGGAAGAAGTGGCAAAAGGGCTTAATGATTTATCAAAAGAAGGACAAGTCAGTTACAATCGCGCGGCGAATACGATCATCATAAAAGGAACACCTTTGGAGATTCTTCAGACCGAGTCCGTTTTGAAGGGACTGGATATACCTGAAAAACAGGTAAAAGTAGAAGCGCAAGTTATTGCCGTCAATCGTTCTTATGCAAAAGAACTCGGGATTGACTGGGATTTCCGATCTTTGACGGGAAGTGCCGATTACCGGCGGGAAAGCTGGAATGAACAGCAATATGTCACTGATGAAAACGGACAGATCCGATATGATAAAAACGGCAATCCTCGGATGAAAAATATTGAGCATAACGGGTGGAATGTAAAAATTCCCGAAGGTTATGCAGGAATATCTTACGGCCGATCCATTGCAGGGCACCCCCACACTTTATTTTTCCGCGGAAATTTAAATGCATTGATTTCTCAGGGAAAAGCAAGGATTCTTGCAAAACCCAATGTGGTGACCATAAATGGAAGAGAGGCGGAAATCCTCATAGGAAATAAAATTCCCGTTTTGGTAGAACATCTCGATAACGGAGTAAGAACGACGACGACAGAATACCATGATGCGGGAATCAAACTTTCTTATACGCCGCGAATCAGTAAAAATAATGAAATTACCGCAAATATCACTGCGGAAGTATCTACACCCTATCTGGTTCCCGAAATGAGGGCTTATCGGATCATTACAAGGCAGGCCAACACCATGGTCCGCTTAAAATCGGGGGATATGCTGACCATCGGCGGATTAATTGACAGGGAAGAAAGTAAAACTTTCAGAAAAGTTCCCATTTTGGGGGATCTTCCCCTTTTAGGGAAATTATTCCAGAGCAAAAGTAAATCTACGGAAGAGTCGGAAATCGTGATCATCATAAGAGCCGATATTATTGAATAGCCTTTTATAAGGAGAAATATAAAATAATGGCAGTTTTAAAAATCAGCGGATTAACAAAATCATTCGGTATCAAAAGTGTATTTGAAAATGTCTCTTTTGATATCAAAAGCGGAGAACGGATCGGCCTTGTGGGAGAAAACGGTGCAGGGAAAACGACGCTTTTGAAATGCATCATGGGAACGGAAGAAGCGGATGGCGGATCGGTTAAAGCAGATAACGGTTCCGTTATCGGATATTTGCGTCAAGATTTTAATTATGACAGCGGAACGATAAGAGAAGAAATGAAAGAAGCATGGAAAGATGTGCTTTTTTATAAAGAAAAAATGGAACTGCTGGAAAGAGAACTGGAAAGCAATCATGACAATGAAGATCTGATATTGCAATACGGACAGGCGCAGGCACGATTTGAATTCTTGGGCGGTTACGGTTATGAAGCGGAGACAAGAAAGATCCTGACGGGGCTCGGTTTCACTGATGAAGACTGGGACAGAGATATTCATTCTTTTTCGGGAGGACAGAAGGTCAGAATCAATTTGGCTGCTGCTTTTGTCCGCCATCCGGATTTCCTTTTGCTCGATGAACCGACCAACCACTTAGATATGGTTATGCTTGAATGGCTTGAAGATTATTTGCGCTCTTATAAAGGCGGCATATTAATGATTTCTCACGATCGCTATTTCCTTGATGCGGCAGCTACGGGAATCATTGATCTGGAAAATCATCGTATCCGCAGTTCTCGCGGCGGATATACCCGATATCTGGAAACAAAACAGAATCAGGATAAGGCTTATGAAAAGGCTTATGAAAAGCAACAGGAATATATTAAAGAAACAGAAGAATATATTCGCAGATATAAAGCGGGAATTAAATCAAAACAGGCAAGAGGCAGGGAGTCCCGCCTTAACAGGCTGGAGCGTATGGAAAAACCGATTCATCACAAGGCTCTTGATTTCCACTTTTTAAAAGTGGAAGAATCATCAGAAAAAGTGCTGGATATTATTCATGGAGAAGCTTCTTACGGAAACCGTGAAATTTTCAAAAATTTGGAACTTCATATTAAAAAAGGAGAACGGGTAGGACTGATCGGTCCCAACGGTGCAGGAAAAACGACACTCCTTAAAATGATCACCGGTGAACATGCATCGGGAGACTCATTGATTCGCATCGGAAATGATGTACGGATAGGATATTATTCACAGGAGCAGGAACGATTGCATCCGGAACTGACCGTTCTCGATGAAGTAAGAGATGCTTTTGATTTTGGAGAGCAGGAAGCACGAAATGTTTTGGGGATGTTTTTATTCCGCGGTGATGATGTGTTTAAAAAGGTAGCCCTTCTTTCCGGCGGAGAAAAGGCCAGATTGTCATTGCTCTGCCTTTTTTTGGAACGGCCCAATTTTCTGATTCTTGACGAACCGACGAACCATCTGGATATCCCCACGAGAGAAATCATGGAAGAAGCTTTAGAAGCCTTTGAAGGAACCAGCCTTACAGTCTCTCATGATCGTTATTTTTTGGATAAAACGGTGACAAGAATATTGGCATTGGAAGAAGGAAAACTGACCGAATATTTGGGGAACTACACTTATTACAAAGAAAAGAAAAAAGATCTGGAAGATTTTGAAAATGACAGAAACGGTACGGTTTCCGAAAAAATAGAGGAAGTTCCTGCAAAAGAGAAGAGGGAAAAAATAAAATCGGAGAAGAAAGAAATATCTCCTGCGCAAATAGAAAAATTGGAACAAATTGAGATGGAAATAGCTCGTTTGGAAGCGACAATAAAAATGTACGCCGCAAGAATGAACAGTGAGCCGGAAAATTATGGGACACTGAGTGAGGAGTATCAGAAAACGGAAAACAAGTTAACATCTCTTTATAAAAAATGGGACGAACTGGCGGAAAATATGGAATCATAAAAGCACAGCCCGACGGGAATTTATTTTCCTTCCGGGCTGTGCTTTTATTCTGCTAAGATCTTTTGAAAATCTTTATCATCTCTGAACCGGTCAAAATGATCTTGAACTGCGGCCGCATCTATAACATCTTTTCCGCCGAGACGGACTGCTTTTTCCAGATAAAAAAGGGCTTGCTCTTTATTTCCTTTATCTGCCCAATTGGTGGCAATTCCATAATAGGACCAAGTATTTTGCGGATCCGCTTTGAGCACTTTTTCAAAATAAGCAATGGATTCATCATAATGTTTTCCCAGTTTTTGAGCGATGGCCATGTCATAAAATGCCTGGGTATAATTCGGCTGAATGAAAAGAGATTTTTCTATATAGAGGATCCCTTCGTCGGGAGAAATATCAAAGGCGATAATAATGCCCTTTAAAGATAAAGCTTTATAATTCTTTTCATCTTTTTCCAAAGCTTGATTGGCAAGCTGCAGCGCTTCCGTATGATTTCCTTTACCGTAAGCTTGTGCGGCCTTATGATATAATGCATCCGATTCGGGCTGAATGACCGGCGAAGTATTTTCTTCAACGGTATTTTGTGCAGTTTTTTCTTCTGATTTCGAATTTGCCTCTTTTGTGGCACAGCCGGAAATTAAGAGGGCCGATATGATAAATCCCGTAATAATTTTTCTCATGATACCTCCTTCTTTATTTTAAAAGAATTCAAATGAAGAAGCAAAGGTGTAGTATAATAAAAAAAATGATTCGTAATAAAAATGAGTTGACAAGGAGGTATCGGAATGTTTGCATTTATTACAGGAGCAACCAGCGGAATCGGTCTTGCCACGGCAAAAGCTTTGGCAGGAAAAGGATATGATTTGGCAATTGCTGCAAGAAATGAAAACAAACTAAAAGAAATAAAGGAAGAAATAGAAAAAGACTGTTCTGTGAAGGTTACATATTATGTGCTTGACGTCAGCAATAGTGATGATATAAGAAAAATAACTGCCCGTTGCATGGAAGAATTGGGAGTTCCCGATATCCTTGTCAATAATGCAGGCCTTGCACGAGGACTGGAGCCCTATTATGAAAGCGAAGAAGCAGATGTTGTCGAAATGATTGAGACCAATATCAAAGGCCTCTTCCTGATGACCCGTGCTTTTCTTCCGGCCATGGTGAAAAGAAATACCGGTCATATTGTAAATCTCGGATCTACCGCAGGGCTTTACGCTTATGCCGGCGCTGCCGTGTATTGTGCCACCAAGGCGGCAGTCAAAACATTCAGTGACGGAATCCGTATCGATGTGATTGACAGCGATATCAAAGTGACGACCATACAGCCGGGAATTGTAGAAACACCGTTCAGCGAAGCTCGATTCAAAGGAGATAAAAAGAGAGCGGCTGCCGTATATGAAGGAATAGATGCTCTTCAGGCGGAAGATATAGCCGACATCATTGCTTTTGCAATTGATCGGCCGAAAAGAGTACAGATCAGCGATATTGTGATCATGGCCAATCAACAGGCGACAGGCTTTACGGTAAGCAAAAAAAAGAAATGATATTGACAAAATCATAGAGTATCAGTAGAATAAAACATGTTAACGCCGATATAGCTCAGCTGGTAGAGCGGCGCATTCGTAATGCGTAGGTCGCAGGTTCAAATCCTGTTGTCGGCTCCAGAAACGAATAACCCCGAGAATTCAAAAATAGTCTGATTTCTCGGGGTTTTGTGTTATCCTGTGTTTTTGGAAAAATATGTTTTCTTAAATGTGTTCTGATGGCTGTAATGATACAAATGAAAGTAAGAAAATTTTTAAAGTATATTTATTGTTAAAAAAGACCTTTTGAGGGTCCTTTTCTGTTTTCAAGTAAAGAAACAGGAATTTATGGAAGATCGCTGTAGATTTATTAACGATGAATTGCTTTTTCTGAAAGGAATCGGTATGATCGGGGCACAAGATAAAATATATTGATGTCTTTTGATGAAGGAGGTAAACATGGATCGTTTAAAGTTGAAGAAAGCAACAGAAGATTTTCCGGCATTCCCTGATATGGATGTTGTGAAAATATACATAAACGGGCACGAAATCAATGAATACCTTGAGGAAAAAGACCAGCTGATGCCGTTATACCCGGATGAAATATACATGGAGTTGTGTGAGGGCAAGATTGCCGGCCGTCATTTAATTCTTCAGTGCACCTGTGGGGTATCCGGATGCAACAATATTTCGGTAAAAGTAAGTAAGAAAAAGGGTGTTGTTGTATGGTCCAAATTTCGGAGTTTGATTCGACCTTTAGATTATGTGAAATCATTTTCTTTTGATAAAGAGAACTATCAGAAAGAAATGGATAAACTGGCCGGTTGGGCGAGAAAGGAATTAGATATAGAGGCGCGGAAAAATGAAATCATTTCATGATTGCCCTGTAGAGGAGTTCAAGCAGTTTAATAAAGTTGACCGCTTGAGATTATAAAAAAGCTAAAATGCCGGAAACTGCTATTGGATATGAAATTGAAGAGGAACCGGCAACGGAGATTTCCGCAGGACAGCACCCTGGAACAATAGCGCATGATTATCCGATATTTCATCTTTCCGTGAGGTACTATATTTATACAGTGCTATCAGGTCGCATGATGCTCACAGATCACATGGAAGCCGATTGTAATTTTTATTGACGATCGGCTGCTTTTTTTGAAGAGAATAAGGAGAAAGTACCGGCTTTTTCTGATATTTGAGGAAGCTGCGGACATAGGGCAAAAGACTGATTGCCAGATCGGCGGATACGGCACCGGCAAATACGCCCATAAGTACATCTGCCGGATAATGCACGGCGAGGTAAAGACGGGAGAATCCCATGAGAGCCGCGGCTGTTATTGCGGGAATGCCGTAAATACGAGGGAGTATTTTGTATACGATGAAAGCAAATGCAAAGGCACAAGCGGTATGTCCCGAGGGGAAAGAAAAATCCGTCGGCGGGCTGATAAGAGGAATAATATCGGGATAAGTTTCAAAAGGGCGTGCTCTTGCCACCCATTGTTTGAGGATGCCGTTTGTAATGATGAAATTGATGGTGATGGAAAGCAGTGCCGCAAATCCGGCAGAACGCGTTTTTTGAAATATCAGAAAAAAGACGGCAGAAATAATCCAAATGAGGCCCATGTCGCCTAAATCGGTGATAAACCGGAATATCGGTGTAAGAAAGTCATTTCTGAAATGCTCTTGAATGAAATAGAGCAAATTTATATCTGAATTTGAAATAAATTGTTCCATGATATCTCCTTTCTTGGAAAGTTGAATTTTATACTAAGCTGACGGAGATGTCAAGAAAGTTAAAGAATAATGAAAATATTTTAAGAAAACGGGATTGTTATCCGTTATTTTCAAAATAGCGGTTGACGGATTCAAGACCGATGTCAACAGATGTACGGGGAGTCCATTTCATTCGCTTTTCGGCTTCTTCATTGGACAGACGGGAGTGAAGGATATCTCCTGCGCGGGCAGGCTTATATATAACAGGAACGGTTTTACCGGAAATACGGATCATACGGAGCGCCAAGTCATGAATAGAAATTTCACTGTTGCTGCTGATATTCATGATCCGGTTATCTGCTTTGTCCAAAGCCTCCAGATTGGCGGCTGCCACATCGCGGACAAAAATAAAGTCTCTTGTCGCCTTGCCGTCTCCATAAATGGTGACAGGTTCTCCTTTTGCCAATGCTTTTGCAAAGTGATAAATAACACCGCCTTCCCCGGAAGATCCTTGACGGGGGCCGTATACATTGCTGTAGCGAAGAATGGTGTAATTTAAACCGTAAAGCCGGTGATAAAGTTTCAAATAATTTTCCGTCATCCATTTGGTAAGCCCGTAAGGGGAGGCCGGTTCGGGAGGCTCCGTTTCGGTCAGGGGCAGATTGGGATTATCTCCGTAAACGGCAGCAGAAGAAGAAAATATAATTTTCCTGACTCCGTTTTTTCGTGCTGCTTCTAAAATATTGAGCATTCCCATGATATTTTCATCGGCATCAAATTTGGGATCTGCAATGGAAACGGGGACAAGAAGCTGAGCCGCTTCATGGTAGACCGCATCAAAATGGCGGCTGCGGAATAAAGATTCTATGGAGCTGCTCCGGATATCATCATTGATAAATTCCGCCCCCTCGGGAATGAATTTCTTATTTCCCGTAGAAAGATTGTCTAAAATGGTGACGTTGTGATGATTTTCGATCAAAGTTTCTGCAATATGGGAACCGATGAAACCGGCACCGCCGGTGATCAATATATTCATGATGGGACTCCTTGTTTTTACATGAAATTTTCTGACTGATGGATATAAAGCGTATATCCGCCGGCTATTTCAATGGTAGAGCCGGTGCTGTCGTAAGGAAATTCCGCTATATTTTTTCGGGAAGATTTATTACTGTCCTTTTTCGTAATAATGATAGCCCTGGGCAAATTGCGTGCTTCTTCTATGGAAATGAAGGGCATGACATTTTTTGCATTCCAGCTCATTCCTGAAGGTTTCATAGAATCTATTTTATCTCCGGGGACGGCAGAATAAATGGTTTTTCCACTGTAGAAAACGGCGGAGGTACGGTAAAAGTCTTCAAAACATATGGTTGTATCCGTCGTGTCTATTTTACTCAGAGCAAGACCTATTTCTTTTCCCGAATGATTCAGCATGATGGGAGGGGCAATGAAAAGAGAAATGATCATGTATGCGCCGAAAGTAACGAGACTTGTCTTTTCTATGCGGAAAGAAATATCTTTATATAAATATGCGGTCAAAATGGAAAGGGAAAATAAGGCAGGGAAAGTGTAGGTGGTGTATTTCGTGGCGACCATTTGGAAAAATACGAAAACAACGACAGCATACATGATAAGCAGCTGTATGACGGGAGAAGCTTCTCTGAAATGAAGTTCTTTTCTCTTTTTGAATAATGTAACGGGGAGTGCAAAACTCCATGGAAGAAATCCGATAAAATAAATTAAAATATAGAAATACCATGTGTTTTGAGCCGGATGTTCCGAGACCGTTGCACGAAGAATATTGTGAACACCGATAAAATTCAATAGGAAATCATAACCGTGCAAATAGGTCATCGTTCCGTACCAGCTGCCGGCAATAAGAAGGAATAAAAGCATACCGCTGAACAAATGAACATGGAGCAGTTCTTTTATATCTTTCGCATAGAAGAGAAAAATAACAGCGGGAAGACCGGGCAAAAAAATTCCGACAGGACCT
>URAA01000041.1 GCA_900545785.1 uncultured Dialister sp.
CGGTTGGTTATGTTAATGCTTCATTTAAGTTCGATTCGAGATGTAATTGCTTTTCCGAAGACACAAAGTGCTATCGATCAGATGACGCAAGCTCCCTCCGAAGTTGTCGAAAAGCAATTAAAAGAACTTCATATCAAAGTAAATACTCAAAAGGAAAACGATTTACTCATATGATTCAGTATGCATAAATGTCGATGAAGTAAGCCTTTTGCTTGTAAATCATATCTGTTTTTGATAAAATATCAGTAAAGAATGAAACCCTGCCGTGCACGTGCCGCTTTATATTTTGAACCAACACCTTTAAAAAGGGAGTTTATAAGTGGCTCTTGGAATCAATGCCCTTATAGGGACTGATGATAGGGGTCGCAAGAACACCCACCTGCAATTATGCAGACTCAAAATACAGCATTAAACGACATGGTGGGGTCAATAAATATAATGCCGCTGAGTGTAACTTGGCGGCTTATTTTTATGAAAGAGGCTCGTATGGATTCATTGTTTGAAATGTCTGAATCAAATGCAAATCGTTATGCTCCGCTGGCAGATCGTATGCGACCGGAAACTCTTAATGATGTAATCGGACAGGAAGAAGCAGTCGGAGAAAAATCTTTTTTATATCAAATGATCCAGAAAGATACAATCCCATCCATGCTCCTTTTCGGACCGCCGGGATGTGGGAAAACTACCATAGCTACAGTTATTGCCAAAGTGACAAAATGTACTTTTATAAAATTAAATGCTACATCCAGCGGAACAAAAGAAATTCGAGAAACCGTAGAAAAAGCAAAAAAAGAAATTCAGTATTACGGGCGACGTACCATTGTTTTTATTGACGAAATTCACAGATTTAATAAAAGCCAGCAAGATTTATTGCTTCCTTATGTGGAAGACGGTACTTTTATTCTAATCGGAGCTACGACAGAAAATCCTTATTTTGAATTAATCGGACCTTTGCTATCCAGGATCCGTATTATAAGATTAAAAGCATTAACTTTTGAATCTATTGTCCGAGTTTTGGAAAAAGCGTTACATGACAGGGACAGAGGTCTTGGAAAAAATGAATATAAGGCGGATGTAAATGTTTTAAGAAATATAGCGGCCTATGCTTCCGGAGACTGCCGTATCGCCCTGAATCTGTTGGAACAGGCAGCAACAATGCTTCCTAAGGGCGCCGCTTTGACGAATGGGGAAATAAAGAGAGTTGCAGGAGAACAAATGTCCGTGTATGATAAAAAAGGTGATTATCATTATGATATTGTTTCCGCCTTTATAAAAAGTATGCGTGGCAGTGATCCTAATGCGGCGCTTCACTATCTGGCCAGAATGATCGAAGGGGGAGAAAAAACATCTTTTATATCGCGGCGGATTATGATCTGTGCCGCAGAAGATGTGGGGTTGGCAGATCCTCAAGCACTGCAGGTGGCTGTTGCGGCCGCTCAGGCATCAGAGATGATCGGGTTTCCCGAAGCACAGATTCCACTGGCAGAAGCAGTGCTTTATATTGCTTTGGCACCAAAAAGCAACAGTGCAGTATCCGGCATAGGAGAAGCTGTTGCTGAAGTTAAACGGAGAAGTAACTGGTCCATTCCTCTTCATTTAAAAGATGCCCACTACAGCGGTGCCGATAAATTAGGTCATGGAGTCGGTTATAAATATCCTCACTCCTATGGCGGATGGGTAAAGCAGCAATATTTACCGGAAGAGATTAAAGATTCGGTATATTATCATCCAAGTTCGAACGGAAAAGAAAAAGATCTGTTTGCTCTATGGAATATGATGAAGAAATAAATCAGGAAGGCTAATCAGCAGATGAAGTTAAAAGAAAAGCCTGCAAGACGCAGGAAAAGCAGTTCTTCAAAA
This sequence comes from uncultured Dialister sp., assembly GCA_900545785.1. Lineage (GTDB taxonomy): Bacteria > Bacillota > Negativicutes > Veillonellales > Dialisteraceae > Dialister. Next base: position 1,861 of record URAA01000041.1, read on the forward strand.
AATAATTTTGAAATCACTGGAATAATCTCATTTCTGTTCGGTTTTTTTGTTTGTTTAAGTTTATTCGGATATGGAACCGGCATAATAGGAGATTTTGTCAGTGATGGTTTTCGCGTTCTTTTTGGTGCATCTGCATTATTTATTGCTTTATGTTTTACCTTGCTCAGCGCGAAATATACATTAACAGGTACCGGACTTGATATGAATCGCAAGGTTGTTCTGCTTATCCTTCTTTTGGTCATAATTTTGGCAGGATACCATCATCTTTCGGTGCCTTTGGGAGCGGAAATGTATGCTGACAATCTGATGAAATACGGAGGTGTCACAGGAGGCGGTGCGGTTTGGCTGATCCGTCTGTTGGCAGGTCCGGTCGGTACCACCGTTTTATTGGCGGGCCTTCTTATCATCGACCTTCTTCTGCTGACTCGTTGGTCTGTATCAGAAAGTGCAAAGAGTATCGGCAGCAAAACAGAAAAGAAAATAGAGACGGTTAAATCCAAAATACAGGAGAAGCAAGAACAATATCAGGCAGCCCGTGAAGCGGCAAGAAACGCAGGAGAGGAATATCATTTAAAAGATTTTATTTTCAATAAACAAAAATTACAAAATACTTCTTTGGAGAAAGAAGAAGTTGGAGCGAATGAAAACAGAGTTATAGATTTTATACCTGATGATGTATTTAACGAAGAAGATATAGAAAAGAATGAAAAAAATACGGAAGATAACAAGGAAATAAATTCTTCTGCGGAACGTGCAGAAAAAGACATTGAGAAAGAAGAGGAAGTAACATCTGAAAGTGTAAAAAAAGCGAATTATCAATTTCCTCCATTATCACTTTTGCATGAGGGAACAGAAGAGACTGACAGATCAAGCAGTTCAGCAGATAAAGCCGTACGCCTTGAATCAACATTGAAAAGTTTCGGCGTAAATGCAAAAGTAGTGCATGTCAGTATCGGTCCCATGGTTACAAGGTATGAATTAGAACCTGCTCCGGGAGTCAGAGTTTCCAAAATAGAAGGATTGGCTGATGATATTGCTCTTCAGCTGGCGGCAACCAGCATAAGAATAGAAGCTCCCATACCGGGAAAATCAGCGGTAGGAATAGAAATATCAAATTCGAAGTCTACAAAAGTGCTATTGAGAGAAGTTCTTGAGAGTGACGCTTTTCGAAAAGGCAAGGGGAAAATTTTGGCTGCCTTGGGAAAAGATATTGCAGGGAATACCGTGGTTGCTGATTTAGCAAAAATGCCGCATCTTTTAATTGCAGGGCAAACAGGGAGCGGCAAATCCGTCTGCATAAATACTATCATTACGAGTATTCTCTATCACAGCTGTCCGGAAGATGTAAAGATGATATTGATAGATCCCAAAGTTGTTGAATTATCCGTTTATAACGGAATTCCTCATTTGAGGATCGAAGTTGTGACTAATCCCAAGAAAGCGGCAGGGGCGCTTAACTGGGCCGTGCAGGAAATGGAATCCCGTTATCAATCTTTTTCAGAATGCAATGTTCGTGATATTAACGGATTCAATAAGCAAAATCCGGAAGAGAAAATGCCTTTTATTGTGGTTATTATCGATGAATTGGCAGATTTGATGATGGTGGCAAAAGATAGTGTGGAAAATTCCATATGCCGTTTGGCTCAAAAAGCACGGGCGGCGGGGATACATCTTGTTGTAGCTACTCAAAGGCCCTCTGTCGATGTTATTACGGGATTGATCAAAGCAAATATTCCGAGCCGTATTTCTTTTGCCGTAGCCTCACAAGTAGATTCAAGAACAATTTTGGACAAAGCAGGGGCGGAAAAGTTGTTGGGGAAAGGGGATATGCTTTTTGCTCCGTCGGGAGCTCCCAATGCGATTCGTGTACAGGGGGCATTCGTTTCTGATGAAGAAGTTGAGCATATTGTAAATTATGTAAAAACGGAATCTGCAATGCAAGACAGTGAACCGATCGTATATGATCCGATTGATTTGTCCATACCGGAAATTTCAGTGAATAATACGGGCGAAGAACCTAAAGATGAGCTGCTGGAAGAGGTTGCCGAGTGGATGCTGGATACCAAACGGGCTTCCGTGTCTGCCATCCAGAGAAGATTCCGAATCGGATATACTCGGGCAGGACGGCTCATGGATACCATGGAAGCAATGGGAATAGTAGGGCCTGCAGAAGGAGCCAAGCCGCGAGAATTACTCATTACAAAGGAACAATTATCCGATTTATTTTCATCCTCGTCGAATGACTAAAAATTAGTAATAGAATCAAAATTTTGTCAATATTCTACCAAGGGAGGCTTTATTAAAAATGAAAAGACTTATTCCGGTTTTCATTTTTACTTTTATCGTAATTGCCTCTTTTTGGGGAATATTAAACTATGCAGAACAAAGAGAAGCGATTAAACAACAGGATAGTGATATAAAAATTGAAACGATACATGTCTTTACAGATATACAAACAGGTATTTTAGAAGAAATCGGAAAGTCTTTTTATGAAGAAAACGGGATACAAGTTGATGTTGTACATGTAACGAAGGAACAATTACTGTCTAAAGAACCGGTACAGGGAGAATCGGCTGATGTTTATCTGACATCACAACAAACTCTTTCGGCATTGAAGGAAGGAAAGAAGTTAAAGGCTTATTCATCAGAAAATACCGATACTATTTTAAATTTATTTAAGGATGAAAATGCTTTTTGGACAGGTTTGTGGATCGATCCCGTAGTTTTTGTTGTCAATCAGGAATATGCACTGAAACATCCGGATTTTAATTATAATTGGACAGATGTTATGTCAGATAATACGATAAGAATATCCATAACAGATTTTATTGCATCAGATATGTCTGAAGAGCTTTTGATGACCTTAGCGGAACATTTCGGAACGACGGAAGCTTTTTATCTTTTAGAGCAGGGGCAAACACATATTGTTCAATATGGAAAATATTTATCTACACCGGCAAGAATGGCAAGTATGGGAAAATGTGATATCGGAATATCCAGCTATAATGAAGCTAAAAAGATAGAAAACGAAAAATTACCGGTGTTTATACTATATCCAACGGATGGAGTTCCGTGGTATTTATATGGAATTGCTTTATCTGCGGACAGCAAGTATCTTGACCGGGGAGAACGATTTATCAATTGGTTGCTAAATCCTGTTCGATATAAAGGAATAATGAAAGATAAGGGGTATCACTATATTTATATAAATGATATCGGTATATCTCCGGATATAAACGGAACAAAACTGAAATATTGGGAGTTGGAGAAAAAATATACCGATGAAGGGAAAAAGATATTATTAAATCAATGGATGGATAAAATTCGTTTTGGAAGGAGTTCATAAGTGAGCAGGACATTGGGATTTATCAGCCTCGGATGTTCTAAAAATCTGGTTGATACGGAAATGATGATAGGGATTTTAAAAAAAGCAGGGTATGAATTAACCGATGATCTAAGCAAAGCGCAGGTCATTATAGTAAACACTTGTACTTTTATTGATCCTGCAAAAGAAGAATCAATACAAACCATTTTAGAAGCAGCCCGCTATAAAAAAACAGGAAAATGTGAAAAATTGGTGGCTGCAGGATGTTTGACACAGCAATATAAAAAATCATTGGGGAAAGAAATCCCGGAAATTGATATTTTTATCGGAACTGATTCGTGGCAGCATATTTTGGAAGCAGTCAATCAGTCTTATGCACATGAAGGAGAACAGGTATATATGACAGATACGGCTCCATGTGAACATGAAGAGCTTATTCCGAGACAGACCTTAACTCCTGACTATTCCGCTTATGTTAAAATTGCGGAAGGCTGCAGCAACGGGTGCACTTTTTGCTATATTCCCTATGTTCGGGGGCCTATGAGAAGCAGAACCATGGATTCTGTCATTCATGAAGTCAGGCGGCTTACGGCAGAAGGGATTAAAGAATTTAATCTAATAGCTCAAGATTTAAGCTGTTATGGTCGTGATTTAGAAGATGGGACAACTCTCGCCAAATTATTGAAGGAATTGGTAAAAATCCAGGGGGTAAAATGGATTCGTTTATTTTATCTGTATCCGACCTATTTTGATGATGAACTTTTGCATGTGATTATATCGGAAGAAAAGATTTGCAAATATGTGGACATTCCTTTGCAGCATATCAGTGACTCCGTATTACGGAGAATGCACAGGAAAGATTCTGCCAAAAGTATAAAATTGCTGCTCAATAAATTGAAAGAAGCAACACCGAAAATATATATCAGAACAACGCTGATGGTCGGGTTTCCGGGGGAGACTGAAGAGGATTTTAAAGAGTTATGCGATTTTGTTAAAGAAATAAAGTTTGATAATCTGGGGGCATTTATGTACTCCCCGCAAGAAGGAACACCTGCTGCCCGTATGGACGGACAGGCAGATGAAGCTGTAAAAGAGGACAGATATCATGAATTAATGTCAATTCAAGCAGAAATATCAGAAGAGAATAATAAGAAATTGATTGGTACAGATACGGAAGTTCTTGTGGAAGAAATTATGATCGGCGCCGAAGGCCGGGTACAGGCGAAAGCGCGTGCATCGTTCCAGGCACCTGAAGTGGACGGTAATGTTTATATCGATGATCCCGGGGATGTTAAGCCCGGTGATTTCATAAATGTTCATATCACCGACGGATATGCTTATGATTTAATTGCGGAAAGAATTGAATAATATAAGAGGGTTCTTATGAATGTAGAAATCATAACAACAGGGACTGAATTATTACTTGGAGAAATTATTAATGAAAACAGCCGGTGGCTGGCGTCTTTTCTGAATGAACACGGATATTCCGTGATTTATATAACTACGGTAGGAGATAATTTTGAGAGAATGAAAAATGTAATGAGTTCAGCATTATCTCGTGCCGATATCGTCATCACTTCCGGAGGGCTCGGGGCAACTCAGGGGGATATAACTAAAAATGCGGGAGCTCAGGCTATGGGAGTGCCCTATGTATTTTTTAAGGAACAATCATTACGACTGAAAAAGTATTATGCTGAAAAGGGACGAAACTTTGTGGAAAATCTGGATCGTCAGGCATGGTTTGCAGAAAATTCATTTATTATGGAAAATCATGCAGGTTCCGCAAACGGTTCCATTCTAAAATTGAATAATAAAATAATGATACATTTACCGGGACCGCCGTTCGAGATGAGAACAATGGCGGAAAGGGAAATGATGCCGTGGCTCGATAAAAATTGCGGGCGCCAAGGAATTATACATTCCGTTATATTGCCGATTCACGGTTTGTCTGAAACGGATATTGAAATAAAGATCATGGATCTGATAAAAAGCCAAAGTAATCCCACATTGGCTTTATTGGCAAGACCGGGTTATATTGCTTTGCGAATCACTTCCCTTGGAAAAACCAAAGAAGAAGCTGAAAAATTAATAGCGCCGATTGCCCGTCAAATTAAAGAGCGATTGCCGGGTGAGATATATCATATTGAAGCTGATGCAAGAAAAGATTTGATCAGCGCACTGAAAGACAAAAAGATGACTTTGAGTGCTGCCGAATCTTGTACGGGCGGGCTGATAGGTAAAATGATGAGTGATTTTCCGGGAAGTTCTGCGTATTTTCAAGGAAGTGCCGTGACATATCAGAACGAGGCCAAAGAAAATATTCTCGGAATATCTCCGGATTTGATTAATCAAAAAACAGCGGTAAGTGCGGAAGTTGCAGTAGTAATGGCTGAAAGCAGCAGAAGACTTTATCAAAGTGATATAGCTGTTTCTACGACAGGCTATGCCGGTCCGGGAAAAGGAGAAAGGGGAGAAAGACCGGGACTGGTATATATTGCCGTATCAGGTAAACAGGGAACCAAGGTATATGAAAATCATTTTATGGGAGATCGGAGAAGTGTCCGTTACGGTGCTGCTGAAAAAGCGCTATATTATGCTTTAAACTATATTAAAGCATTGTCGTAAATCTAAGGAGGATAATATGGCAACCAGAACTCAAAATGTCGACATGAATGCAGAGAAAGAAAGAGCTCTTGAAAATGCATTGCATCAAATTACGCGGGAATTCGGCGCAGGTGCAATTATGCGTCTCGGCGATATGAAAGGAAAATTGGATATTGAAGTTATTCCGACCGGTTGTTTGGCGTTGGATATTGCTGTCGGCGTAGGCGGTTACCCTCGTGGCAGAGTTGTAGAAATTTATGGACCGGAATCTTCCGGAAAAACTACACTGGCTCTTCACGCAATTGCAGAAGCACAGAAATCGGGAGGAGTAGCAGCTTTTATAGATGCAGAGCATGCGATGGATCCGATTTATGCACATCATCTCGGAGTGGATACGAAAAGTCTTTTGATTTCACAGCCGGACAGCGGTGAACAGGCGCTCAGTATTTGCGAGCAATTGGTGAGAAGCGGTGCGGTCGATATAGTAGTTATTGACTCTGTGGCGGCTTTGGTACCGAAACAAGAAATCGAAGGAGATATCAGTGATCAGTCAGTAGGTCTGCAAGCGCGCCTGATGAGTAAAGCTCTTCGTAAATTGACAGGAATTATCAGCAAATCTCGTACAATTGTTATTTTCATCAATCAGATTAGAGAAAAAGTGGGAATTATGTTTGGGAATCCGGAAACGACAACCGGAGGACGTGCTTTGAAGTTTTATTCGTCTCTGCGGATTGAAATTCGCCGGGCAGAGGCAATTAAGAACGGAACGGATATTATAGGAAACAGAACTCGGGTCAAAGTAGTAAAAAATAAAGTGGCACCGCCGTTTAAAGTAGCTGAATTTGATATTATGTACGGAGAAGGAATCTCTAAAGAAGGCACTCTCTTAGATATAGCCACCAATATGGATATTATCCAAAAAAGCGGAGCATGGTATTCTTACAAAGGAACCAGAATCAGCCAGGGACGAGAGGCCGCAAAAAAATACTTAAAAGAAAATGCGGCAGTTTCATCAGAAATAGATAAGATCATCCGAGATACATTGGTTGTTGAACCTGAGACTTTCAGTGACGAGGTTATTGCCGAGAGTAAAGATGAAGAGTAATAAAACCGCTTATGAAGCGGCGATGCACCTTTTGAAATATCGGGATCAAAGTACATATGAATTACGAAATAAATTAAAAATACGTAAATATTCTTCGGAAGAAATTGAAGAATGCATCCACCGTTTACTTGAATGCGGATATGTGGATGATAAAGTACTGGCGGAAGAAACTTTCAGGAATTATAAAAATATGAATGTTTACGGAGATTCTTATATACATTTAAAAATGAGATCCCGCGGATTGATAACCGATGAACACTTGAGTCATAGTGAAGAAATGGCGGCAGCTCTGAATGTAATGAGGAGTAAAATAAAACTTGTTTCTGCTTTAAAAAAAGATTATAAAAGATCTGCCGCGTTATTATATCGCAGAGGATTTGATACTTCCGTCATTTGCTCCGTTTTAGAAGAATTACATATTTCTGATTATGAGTAAAATTATATCTCATGAAAATAAATTTATTTTTATGAGATATTTTTTTATTTGACTATTGACTTTTTGACCAATTGATTTATTATATAAAAAGAGGTGATTATATATTATGACAAATGCCATGTTATCAGATCGAATAGAAAATTTTATTTTAGAGATGCTGGAAAGACAGACATCGGATGTTTTGATGATAAAAAGGAAAGAGATGGCAGATTTATTAGAGTGTGCCCCTTCTCAAATAACTTATGTAATAAATACAAGATTTTCAGGAAATAAGAGATTTCTTGTAGAATCCAGACGAGGCAGTGGCGGATATATAAAAATTGCCATGCGTGAAATTTCAAAAAAGGGTGATTTAAAACCGCAAGTCTCAAATAAATCACCGGAAAATAATCGTCCCGAAAAGAATAGTACCGGTACGGATATTGAAAGTATAGAGAATAGTTTAAACGGCTATTTTCAAATGCTGATTGATTATGAAATTATTTCTGTACAAGAATATCGGATTGTTCGCTCAATGTTGAGAACGATGTTGGAGTTTTGTGCTCCGGAACAAAGGAAACAGGCGGCCAAGACGGTTATTCATCGATTAGAATGGACATTAAAAGGAGAATAATTATGCTTTGTGAACATTGTCATGGAAGGGCAGCCAACGTCCATATTACCGAAATTATAAACGGACAAAAAACCGAACTTCATCTTTGCAGTGAATGTGCGACGAAAGAAAACAGAATTCATGCCTACAGAGGCGGATTTAGGGAAATGTTTAATTCTTTTTTTGCAGAAGATCCCTTTTTTATAACTTCTCCTAAGATTGATTGGGAAGATCGGAACGGTCCGATCGGCATCAGTCAAGAGAAAAAGGATAATTATAATAAGGGTTTGTTAGGCAGTGAACCGGATTATAAAAAATTTTGCAATCATCTTAAAAGTGTGATTCATGATAAATCAAAAAAGGGGGATGTCGGTAAAGAGGATATTAATATGACTGATACAAAAGAAGATACTTTCTTGTCGAATCTTGAAAAACAATTAAATGATTGTATTGAAAAGGAAAATTTTGAAGAAGCGGCAAAAATACGAGATCAAATAAAAAAATACAAAGATGAGAATTCTTCAGAATGATTCGAATATGTTTTAAAAGGAGAAACAAAAATGGATAACAGATATACAGACAGTGTAAAAAGAGCTTGGAAATTTGCGGCGGCAGAAGCGGCAAAATTGGGGAGCGATTATGTGGGGACGGAACATCTTTTATTGGGAATTGCCAATGAAAAAGACAGTGCCGGCGGTAAGATATTAAATTCTTTGGGGGTTACCGTAAACGCCTTGGAAGAATTGTTACAAGAATACAATCAAAACAGTTTTTTTGCCCGTCAGGAATTATATGTTGCTCCAAGAACCAAGCGAGTTTTGGAGATGGCCGTGGAAGAAGCTAATGAATTAGGAAATAATTATGTTGGAACCGAGCATTTGCTTCTTGCCATCATTCATGAGGGAGGCGGTCTGGCAGTACAGATTCTTGAGCACTTTGATGTAACGGGAGGAAAGCTCAAAAGAGCTTTTGAACAGTTCATGTCAGAAGAAACTCCTAATGAAAGAGGTGTGGAATTGGGCGATCTGGGTGAATTTGCCGTTGATTTGAATGAAAGAGCAAAACAAGGGAAGATTGATCCGGTGATCGGAAGACAGACCGAAATAGACAGAGTTATTCAAATTTTGTCCCGAAGAAATAAAAATAATCCTGTTTTAATTGGCGACCCCGGGGTAGGTAAAACAGCAATTGCAGAAGGACTTGCTCAAAGAATCGTCAATAATGATGTCCCTGAAATCCTGAAGAACAGCCATATTATCTCATTGAATATGTCTTCTGTCGTAGCGGGTACGAAGTATCGGGGCGAGTTTGAGGAACGTTTGAAAAAAGTCTTGGAAGAAGTAAAGAAACATGAAGACTGGATTCTTTTTATTGACGAACTGCATACTCTCGTAGGAGCAGGTGCCGGTGAAGGTTCCATGGATGCCGCCAATATAATGAAACCTGCCTTGGCACGAGGCGAACTTCATTGTATCGGAGCAACAACCCTTAAGGAATATAAAAAATATATAGAAAAGGATGCTGCTCTTGAAAGACGTTTTCAGCCGGTAAAAGTAGGAGAACCGACTCCTTCGGATACGGTTTCCATTTTAATGGGATTGAGAGATCGCTATGAAGCTTTCCATAAAGCAAAAATCACGGATGAAGCAATAAAAAAAGCAGTGGAGTTATCTTCTCGTTATATTACTGACAGATTTCAGCCGGATAAAGCCATTGATGTAATTGATGAAGCTGCTGCGAAGGTGAGAATGGAAGCATCATCCGCTCCCGATGATTTAAAACAAAAAGAAGAAGAATTGTCTTCTCTTCAGAAAGAAAAAGAAGAAGCGATTTCCTCTCAGAATTTTGAAAAA
>URAA01000042.1 GCA_900545785.1 uncultured Dialister sp.
TCGGCAGAAATGCAAATACAACTGTCGACGGCGGTGTAGCACTCGGTGCAAAGTCCATAGCAAGTGTAGATAAAGGTATCATAGGCTATGACCCCTCCGGTAAAATCACCGATGCAGACAGCATTTTAGGAACTAATACACAGTACCAGAGCTTGCAGACCGAAGTAACTGCTGCACAAACAACGGTAAATGATTTAACTGCTAAAGCTGCTGAATATCAAGCTAATATTGATATGATTGTTTCCATGTATCCTGATAATTCCTATGAACAAGATGCAGGTTATCAGGGAATAAAAGCCTCTCTTGAAGAGACACAGACTCAGTTAGTTACGGCACAGGCTGATTTGGACAGCAAACAGAGCGCATTGGCTGAAGCAGGTAAAGCTTTGTATACATGGCAGTCTACAGCAGGTGCGGTATCTGTTGGTGATGTTTCCAAAGGCATAACCCGTCAGATTACCAATGTGGCAGCAGGTACGGAAGATACGGATGCTGTGAACGTTGCACAGCTGAAGAAAGTTGCGGAAGCTGCAACTGAAGCAGGAAAGACCACATTGAAATTCACTGGTGATGATACGACGGCTGAAATTTCCAGAGGCAATGGAGATACACTCAATATCATCGGCGGAGCAACAGCAACTGATGCTGATGGCAACAGCTTATTAACCGATGACAACATCGGCGTTGTGAAAGACGGCGATAATGCACTGAAGATTAAGTTGGCGAAAGATTTACAGGATCTGAATAGTGTCCGTATCGGCGGTACATCGACTGACGGTAAAGGTATTTATATCGCCAACCAGACCGTAAAGAATTCGAAAGGTGCCGATGAAAAGGGCAACTATATTACAGGATTGGAAAACAAGGAATGGGATCCTGATAAGGGCATCGTAAGTGGCCGGGCAGCGACGGAAGATCAGCTGAACTCTGTATACAACAGAATTACTTCCGAAGTGAAAGCCAACAAGGTTATTGAAGGCAAGAATATTGAAGTAAAGTCTGATGCGAATGGTACAAAAGTATCCTTGAAAGATGATATTACCCTCGGCGATAAAGACGGTAACGGTAAGAATGTAGCCATCAGTGGTACAAACGGAACCATCACTGCAGGCGACGGTGCTGACAATCAAGTAGCGATTGACGGAACAAAATCTACCATCACAGCAGGCACAGGCGAAAACAAAGTGACGGTAGATGGTAAAAGCGGTCTCGTAACGGTAGGAGATGCAGATAAGGGTGCTATTTCTATCGGAAATCAAACGGTCACTCCGAAAAAGACCGATGATAAAGGTAATGTAACAGACGGTACGGCTAAAGAAGGCAGATACATTACCGGTCTTGAAAACACCACTTGGAATCCGACCGGAGAAGGCTATGTTGCAGACCGTGCGGCTACAGAAGGACAGCTGAAAGATATCGCAGATAAAATCAGCGAAATTGATACAAATATCAAGGATACCAGCCGTGTATATGAAAGCGACAGCGGTTCCGCAGAACAGGTAACTCGTAAGAATACGCAGGCCATGAAGCTCAAGGGCGGTGCGGACGGCGAACTGTCTGATGATAATATCGGTGTTGTAAACAACAGCGATAACTCCGGCTTTGATATCAAGCTTGCTAAAAACATTGAGGGTCTTAACAGTATCTCCGTAGAGAATAAAGACGAACCGTTGAACAAGACAACCATTACAGGTGGTACCATTACGACCGGCTCCATCACAATGGGTGGTACAACGATCGACGAAAGCGGTATGAAGATTAATGACGGCCCGTCGGTAACAAAAGGCGGTATTGATGCAGGCAGTAATAAGATTACCAATGTAGCTGATGGTGAAATCAGTGCAACATCGAAAGATGCGGTTAATGGCAGCCAGTTGTATAATACCAAACAAGCTATCTACAATATCAACAATACCGTTAACACATTAGGCGGCCGGGTAGACAGAGTCGGTGCAGGTGCGGCAGCACTGGCATCACTGAATCCTCTTGATTTCGATCCGGAAGACAAGTGGAACTTCGCTGCCGGCTTCGGCCACTACAAGGGTGCGAATGCAACGGCTATCGGCGCATACTACCGTCCGAATGAAAACACCATGTTCAGCATCGGCGGTGCATTCGGCGGCGGAGAAAATATGTGGAATGCAGGCATCTCGGTGAAACTCGGTTCGGGCGATACCTTGACCACATCCCGCACGGCGATGGCAAGAGAAATCGAATCTCTGAAATCTCAGAATCAGGAAATGAGAGATGAACTGGAAGCTCTGAAACAGCAGATTGCCGCATTGGCAGCAAAATAACCGTAAAAGTCAGAAAAGAGTATCACTGACAAGGTAAATAAAAGAGATCGGATCCGACAGAAATATCGGGTTTGGTCTCTTTTTGCATGGAAAATGGCAGTTTTTCCGAAAGAGGAATGTAGGCATTTTTACAAAAAATCAGTTTATTAGGGAAAGAATTCGAGAAATCAATTTCATAGAAACGGTAAAAAATTTCATTTATTGATGATTTACGGCAGAAAAGGGCTTCCTGAAATAACAGGGAAGTCCTTTTTATGTGACAAGAGATCATACCGAAGTACCCGAGGCGTCATGCAGTCTGTTTGTAAAGAGAGATTTTCAAAGAAGAATAAAAATAAAAGAGCGCCATACAAAGGGGATGAAGTTTCAGGCAACAAAAAAACCGGCAATGAAAGCCGGTTTTCATTTTTAATGAGATATTTTTCTGTTAAGAATTATGCCATATCCAAGTTTTTTAAGATTTTATCTAAAACGCCTTGGAATATTTTCATATCCGTATCGGATACGCCGGCATAGAAACGCCGATCCAGCGCAATCGCTTCTCTGTGGCTGACCTGTTCCACTTCTTTGGCGCGGTCGGTTAAGAACAAGCGGTATTTTCTTGCATCTTCCGGAAGACGTTCCTTGCGGACAAGGCCTTTTTTGATCATTGTTTTTATCATGACCGTAATGGTGGGGTTTGTCAGGTGGAGATGATCTTCCAATACTTTTTGCGTAACGATCTGTTTTTTATGAGTCGACAAATAAGCTATGATCAAAGCCTGACGAGAGGTAAGACCATATTTTTTCATAATATTTGACTGTTTCAAAAGCATCCGCTTATGCGCCTGGCCTAAGTTGTAGGTCAGCCCCATCTGATCGCTTTTTTCAAGATCTTTCGCTTGTAAGTGGATTTGTTTTTTCATAATATCACCCGACCGTGGAAACATTAAGACATTTACAATCAATGATAATCGGTTTGCAAATGTGAAGGGAAATTGCTGGTGAATCTGTCAATACATGCCGTCACGACACTGCGCGGGAAAGAGGAATCATTTCGTCCTGCTTTTCCGATGGCATATCCTCTGTTGCTGTTTCTGTGATCACCCAGTTGTCATTATCGTCAATTTCACCGCGGAGAACATGTTCGCCTGCGATGATTTGAAATGTGACTTTCCCTAAGGAATCCAGCCGTTTGACGAAAAAATGGGAGTTTGTTACGGAATAAGTGCCCTTCCACAGAATATGCATATTCTGACGAATGGTGACGGTCATCAGGCCTGCCCGGGTTTCCATTTCAAACATTGTCAGCCGCCCTTGTCCGTCATTGAAAAACATGGTGGAAGAGTGAGAGGTTTCGCCGCTTTTGCCGAAGTAAAAGGAAGAATAATGAAAGTTTTCCCGATTCCCTTCGGCAGAAGGCATTATCACAGCGGTTCCTTCCGTTACATGAGCAGACATATCCATCGGCAGTATCAATGCCAGAGCGGATAAGGCGATCATATATTTCACGGAAATCATAGAACCTCTTTCTGAAATTAACAAAGGAAATGAAACAAGAAAAATCTTTCCAATCCCTGATTTGTTTCATTTGTAAAATCAGGGTATCGAAAGTATAAAAATGTTTCTGTAGTTATTTTAACACTTATGGCGAAAAAATGAAAATATCGAGGTCGACAAAATTTTTTTATTAAATAATAAATAAAAAATCTGGAAGAAGGAAGAAGGTACAAAAAAGGCGGATTTTCAAGGAAGGATGTATATTTATCTTCGAAACTGCTATACTGAAAAAGAATAACGAAAAATATGTTGCCCGATAGGGAAAAAATGACGGAAGAAAAGTGTGACAGTATGAAAGTGATAGTCAGTGCCTGCCTGCTTGGGGAAAAATGCAAGTATAACGGCGGCGATAATTACAATCAGGCGGTTGTTGATTTTTGCAAAGATAAGGATGTGATTCCTCTTTGTCCCGAAACAGAGGCGGGTATGGGCGTGCCCCGGATTCCCGTGGAAATTCGGGAGGGAAGAGTGATCGACAGGGACGGAAAAGATGCGGATGCCCGTTACCGCAGCGGTGTTGCAAAAGTGCTGGAGAAGATCGGGAGTGAAAAAATCGATCTTGCCATTTTGAAATCTCGAAGTCCCACTTGCGGTGTTCATGAAATTTATGACGGTACTTTCAGCGGAAAGTTGGTCAGAGGCAGAGGAATTTTGGCAGAAGCATTGGCACGAAGAGGAATTTCTCTTGTCGATGAGGAAGATGATTTATTTCATGATTTGCAAGGCAAAAAATAAATGCAGGATCTTTTGCTTTCTCTCCTGTTCTTTCAGGGAAGAACGGAAAAGGACAGAGGAAGAAAAAGACGGAATGAATAAGAGGAGGTGCCGGCGGTGCGGCTGGGCGGTATAGAAGCGGGCGGAACGAAAGTGGTCTGCGGTGTGGGAGAAATCATCGGCGATGAGGTGAGGATACTGGATCGTGCCGTGTTTCCTACGGAGCGTTCGGAGATCACGATCCCCCGTCTTGTTTCTTATTTTAAAGATAAAAATGTGGAAGCTCTGGGAATTGCTTCTTTCGGGCCCGTAGATTTGCGAAAAGATTCGCCCACTTACGGTTATGTCAGGCTTACGCCGAAAGAGGGGTGGGAAAATACGGATTTTCTCTCCCCTTTTGTTAAAGAGTTTTCTATTCCCGTTGTTTTTGATACGGATGTGAACGGCGCTGTTTTGGGAGAAGCTCTCCACGGCGGAGCGAGACATTGTTCTTCCGCCATCTATATAACGGTCGGGACGGGGATCGGTGTCGGTATTTTTGTTAACGGCGGGGTCGTCCACGGTCTTCTTCATCCTGAAGCCGGCCATTTGCGGGTGGAACGTCATCCGCTGGAACGGTATCGGGGGTGCTGCCGTTTTCATTGTGATGAAAAGGGAAATTCCGTCTGCATGGAAGGGCTTGCCTGCGGTCCCGCCATTTCGGAGCGCTGGGGCAGATCGGGGAAAGAATTGTCGGGAAATCAGGATGTATGGGAGATGGAAGCTTATTATCTTGCATCGGGGATTTCCGATCTGATCCTGACGCTGTCGCCTGAAAAAATCATCATCGGCGGCGGGGTGATGCATCAGCCGTCGCTGCTGCCTTTGATCAGGAAAAAGGTGCAGGAAAATTTGGGCGGATATATTCAAAATGAAGCCTTAGACAAATCGATAGATGAGTATATCATATCTCCCGAGCTGGGGGACAATGCAGGACTTATCGGAGCGTTTGAACTGGCAAAACAAAGCAGGGAGCACTAAAAAAAGACTTTCCTTTTTATCGGGAAAGTCTTTTTGAATGTCTGTTTATGATCTGGCAGGTCTGTTTTCTTTTGTTCTGCAAAGACCTCTTTCGGAATTGCGGAGGAAACGGAGAAGATGTTCGATTTCAGGAGAGGAGGGGAAATCTTGTTCCATTTCCTGAATGGCATCGTTCAGTTTGAGACCGGAGCGGAAAATGATGCGGTATGCTCTTTTCAGCCATTGTTTCATTTCGGGGCTTACATTATTTCTGGAAAGGCCGACACTGTTCAAGCCTACAACGCGGGCAGGGTTTCCGTCGACGATGACGAAGGGGCATACGTCCTGTACGATCTTGGACATGCCGCCAACCATGGCACAGGCGCCGATTCTTACGAACTGGTGGATACCGCTCATACCGCCGATGACTGCATGGTCTTCCACGGTGACGTGGCCGGCAGCTCCGGAAAAGCTGGACATGACGATATGATCGCCGAAGTTGCAGTTGTGTGCGATGTGGGTATAGGCTTGAAGCATGTTAAATGAACCTACCCGGGTTTCGCAATTTTCTCCGGTAGCGCGATGAATGGTGACAAATTCACGGAAGTTGTTTCCGTCGCCGATGACAACGGTGCTGTATTCTCCCCCGAATTTCAGATCTTGCGGATCTTCGCCGATGACGGCATGAGGGTAGATGTGATTTCTCTTTCCCATTCTTACGTTTTTGGCGATGACCGCATGTGCATCGATGATAGAACCTTCACCGATTTCACAATTGGGACCGATCACCGCATACGGGCCGATCACCACGTTTTTATGTAATATGGCAGTGGGATCAACGACCGCAGTGTTGTGGATTTCCGGTTCCGCCGCTGTGATAACTTTTAATTCCATTCTCTAATTTCCCCTTTTATAGCAGGCCTTTAGTCTGTTTAATACAAGATAAATCATATCATGAAATATCCTTTATATATATATCGTATATGAGATATATATTCAAACATCGGAATCCATGAAAAATGTATGAATATCTCCTTTTTCCTCTCTCATTCTTCGTAGAATTCACTTTTTCAACTGATTTTAAATTTTATTTTTTCTCCGGCGTCGGGTCAGCCAGATAGAAAAGAAAATCCGCGGAAGCTTTCAGTTGGTCATCGACGGTGCATTCGCAATGTACTTTTCCCATGCGGCCGATGATATTTTTGATAACTGCTTTCGTCACCATTTGATCGCCCGGGACGATGGGAGCGCGGAAGCGCACCTTGTCCATTCCTGTAAACATGGGAATGAGATGTCTGTTTTCTTCCGGATATTGGAGGGCGACACCGCCGACCTGTGCCATGGCTTCACAAATCAGGACGCCCGGCATGATGGGACGGCCCGGGAAATGGCCTTGGAAAAACGGTTCGTTCATGGTGACGCTTTTGACGCCGATGGCATAGTCCAAAGGAACGAGTTCCGTGATTTTATCCACCAGAAGCATGGGATAGCGGTGAGGAAGGATTTCCATAATTTCTTCTACATTTAATTTCATTTATTTTACCTCCTGTGTCATAAATAAGCGGATGGGTCTATTTTTGAAGAGCTTTCAATCGCTCTGCCAGTTCTGCGTTGAGCTTATGGCTGCCTAAAACTGAAATAATATGGGCATGGACGGGGCCGACGAGGGAAATATCTCCCAAGATGTCAAGAATTTTATGGCGCACCAGTTCGTCAGGAAATTTCGGGACGGAAAGGCATTCCGTTTCCGAGTAGACAAGGGCATTTTCCAAGGTGCCCCCTTTGCCAAGACCCATTTTTCTCATGCTCTCCAGTTCCCAAGTGAATCCGATGGTACGGGCCGGCGCAATTTCACGGAGATAGGTTTCTTCATCAATGGTGAAATCTCTCATCTGTGTACCCAAGAGGGGGTGAGGATTGATGGAAGTGAAGGTGATGCGGAGGCCTTCATAGGGAAGAGCGGCAATGAATTTATTTTCTTCATAGACGGAAATGCTTGTATCCAAGGTGAGGATATCGATCATTTCGTCCTGCTTCGAGATGCCCGCTTGTTGTATCATATCGGCAAAAGTAAGGGCGCCGCCGTCTGCCACGGGCGGTTCCGGCGAGTCCGTTTCCAAAATGCAGTTGTCGATATGGAGTGCATAAAGAGCGGACAGGAGATGTTCCACCGTGAAAACTTTGGCAGCTCCTTTCTCCAGTGTGGTGGCACGGAGCGTGCTTGTTACAAATTCACTTTTTGCAGGTACTTCGGGAGAGCCGGGCAGGTCGGTGCGGCGGAAAATGATGCCGCTTCCCGCAGGAGCCGGATGCATCGTCAATGTGACGGGCAGTCCCGAATGGAGTCCGTTCCCTTTAAAAGAAACGGATTTTCCTATGGTGTTTTGATTTCTTTTCACAATAAGTCCTTTCAAAATGAAACAGGCAGGAGTGCCCCGATATCCGAATTTTGTAAAAGGTTTCACAACCCATAATTAAACTAATAATTAATTATACTTCTTTTTCAGGAGAAGTACAATTTTTTTCTTTGAAAATATAAATACAGGGGAGAAAAAAATAAGGGGAGAAATTATTTTTTTACAAGGGCAGAGTGATGCAAAACAAAGAATCTTTCCATGTTTTTTTATAGGAATGATATACTATACAATATAAGTAATAATCAGGAAGGTGAATTATGGAAGGCGAAACAGAAAGAAAAGAAAAAGCCTTGGAAGATATATTAAAAAAAGCGGGATCCGTGGCGGTGGCATTTTCCGGCGGCGTGGATTCCACTTATTTGCTCCATATGGCGCATAAAGTTTTGGGGGATAAAGCGATAGCGGTGACGATGCGCCTTCCTTCCGTGCCGGAAAGGGAAGTCAAAGAAGCGGAAGATTTTTGCAAAAAAAGAGGAATCGTCCATCATATCATCAGAAGAAATCAATTTGAAGCGGAAGGGTTTTCAAAAAATCCGAAAGATCGTTGTTATATTTGCAAGCATTATCTGTTTTCTTTTTTTAAAGACCGAGCAGAAGAAAATCATTTTGCCGTTGCGGCGGAGGGAACGAATTTCAGCGATACCGCAGGTTTCAGGCCGGGCCTTAAAGCATTGGAGGAACTGGGAATCAGAAGTCCTCTGAAAGAAGCGGGACTGACGAAAACGGAAATACGGCAGCTTTCCGAAAAGGAAGGACTTCCCACATGGAACAAGCCTTCTTTTTCCTGCCTTGCCACCCGTTTTCCTTACGGGACCGAATTGACGGAAGAAAAATTAAGAGCCGTGGAAAAAGCGGAGCAGCTTTTGTTTGATTTGGGATTTTCTCAATTCCGTGTCCGCTGCCACGAAGATATTGCAAGGATCGAAGTGCTTGTTTCCGAGCTTCCGAAACTTTTGGAAAAACGGGAAATCATTGTTCCTTTTTTTAAAAAATCGGGATTTACCTATGTCACCATGGATCTGGAAGGATTCCGTTCGGGCTCCATGGATGTATGAAGTATTGTTTCAAATGCAGGATAAGCAGGTGAAAAATGAAAGTCGAAGAGATACTTGAAAAAGTACGAACCGGAGAGATGTCCGTAGAAGAGGCGAAAAAAACCTTTCATGAAAATCCCGCCAACCGTGATTATGAGGATCTGGGATATGCCAAACCGGACAGCGACAGGAAAAGCCGGAGCGGATTTTCTGAAGTGATTTATTGCCAAGGGAAAGCGGATGCTTTTCTTCCGCAGATTTTCAAAAAAATGGTGGAAATGGAGGGGGAAGTTTTCGGAACAAGGGCATCGGTTCATCAATATGAGCTGGTAAAACAGGTCGTTCCCGATATTTCTTATGATCCTATTTCAAAAATTTTGAAACTGGAGAAAGAAGAAAAAGAGCATATCGGCTGTGTCGCCGTATGTACAGGAGGAACCGCCGATATTTCCGTCGCGGAAGAAGCGGCACAGACGGCGGAGTATTTCGGTACTAAGGTGGAACGTATTTATGACGTGGGTGTCAGCGGTATCCACAGGATTCTTTCAAAAGAAGAGACGATTCGAAAGGCGAACTGTGTTATTGCCGTAGCAGGAATGGAAGGCGCTCTTGCTTCCGTGATAGGCGGCCTTGTGAAAAATCCGGTCATCGCCGTGCCTACATCGGTGGGATACGGAGCCAGTTTTCATGGATTGTCCGCACTTCTTACGATGATCAATTCCTGTGCCAACGGGATCGTGACGGTCAATATAGATAACGGTTTCGGTGCAGGTTATGTAGCAACGCAGATCAACCGTCTTGCAGAGAGGGGAAAAGTAAATGGGTAAAAAATTGTATTTGGATTGTTCCTCCGGTATCAGCGGAGATATGTTCGTGGCAGCCATGCTCGATCTGGGAGCTGACGGGGATGCATTGGAGAGAGCGTTGCAGTCGATTCCCGATGAAGGTTTTTACACGGAAGTACGGAGAGTTAAGAAATCCGGAATAGATTGCTGCGATTTCAATGTCATTTTGGATGAAGAACATGAAAATCATGATCATGATATGGAATATCTTTACGGTTCTCTTCCCGTGAATGAGGAGGCGGCGGAGGAAGATGAACACGATCATGAGGGCGGACACCGCCATCATCATGAGGGGGATCACCATTGTCACTGCCATGAAGAGGGCATGGAGGATCATGATCATGAGGGGGAACATCATTGTCACTGCCACGAAGAGGGAGCAGAGGAACATGATCATGATGACGGGCATCATCACGATGAAGAAAATCATTGCCACTGCCATGAAGGAGAACACGACCACGATGACGGGCATCCTCATGACCATGAAGAAGAACATGATCATGACGGAGAACATCATCATCATGACGGGCATCATCATGTTCACAGAGGACTTGCGGAAATTAATGAAATCATTGCAGGCTGTGACATGACGGAATCCGCCCGAGATATTGCTTATGCCATTTTCCAAATCATCGGAGATGCGGAAGCGAAAGCTCATGATTTGCCGGTGGAAGAAGTCCATTTCCATGAAGTGGGTGCGTTGGACTCCATTGTAGATATCATCTCCGCCGCTGTTTGTTTTGACAGCCTCGGGATCGAAGACGTGATCATACCGAAGTTGTGTGAAGGAACAGGGCAGATCCGTTGTCAGCACGGAATTATGCCCGTCCCCGTACCGGCGACGATCAATATTGTTTCCGCCTATTCCCTGCCGATGGAAATTACATCGTCGGAAGGAGAATATGTGACGCCTACGGGCGCGGCAATAGCAGCCGCTCTCTGCACCGGTCATGAACTGCCTTCTTCTTTCACGGTGAAAGCAGTCGGAATGGGAGCGGGAAAAAGAGAATACAAAGATCGTTCCGGCATTCTTCGCGCCATGATCATTCAAGGAGAAGCGGCGGCAGAAAAAGATGAAATCGTGAAGTTGGAAACCGATATCGACGACTGCTCCGGCGAAGTTCTGGGATATACGATGAAAAGACTTTTTAAAGCGGGAGCGAAAGATGTTCATTATACGCCTGTCTTTATGAAGAAAAACCGCCCTGCTTGGGAACTGACCGTCCTTTGTGATAAAAAAGATGCAAAAAAATTGGAGCGTTTGATTTTTGAAGAAACGACCACCATCGGGATCCGCGAATTTCCCGTCATGCGCACTCTGCTGAAAAGAGAAGAGAAAACGGTGGAAACGCCTTACGGGAAAGCAAGTGTAAAAGAGGTTACTCTGGGAAATTCGGTGAAACGGTATCCCGAATATGAAACGGTGAAGAAATTGGCGAAAAAAAGAAAAGTTCCTTTTTCGGAAGTGTTTGATGCAGTAAAAACGGCAATGGAAGAATAAAAAGAGAGCGGCTCGAAAGAGCTGCTTTTTTTATGGTCTGATCAAAAAATATGGAAATGAGAGGAAGAAAAAATAAACTTTTTGACTTTAAAAAATCAGATATTATCGT
>URAA01000043.1 GCA_900545785.1 uncultured Dialister sp.
TTAAACGGGGGCGGGGACGGAAGGAGTCGGAAGTTCCTTCTGCATCCAGATTATATCGTACCATCGATCGAATTTATAACCGATGTGATGAAAGCGGCCGACTTGTATATATCCCATCTTTTTGTGAAAAGAAATGCTTGCTTCTGTCACATAAGGATCGTTTTCGGCAGCAGCGGTGATGCAGGCACATGCATTTACGATGCCTTG
Organism: uncultured Dialister sp.; assembly: GCA_900545785.1. Lineage (GTDB taxonomy): Bacteria > Bacillota > Negativicutes > Veillonellales > Dialisteraceae > Dialister. The sequence goes on from URAA01000043.1 coordinate 208, forward strand.
TGCCGAAAGAGCGGTTTCCAAAGCACGGTAAAGTATTTCTCCGTATCCTTTATAACGGGCATCTTTGCGGAGATAGACAGAGACTTCGGAAGACCAATCATAAGCTTTTCTGCTTTTGAAAGGGGCCGCATAGGCATAGCCGTAAATGATTCCGTTTTCTTCCAGAACAAGATAAGGATATCTTTCATGGATCCGGCAGATTCGTTTTTTAAATTCTTCAAGAGAAGGAACTTCATATTCAAATGTGACGGCGGTGTCTTTTACATAGGGTGCATAAATGGCAAGAAGCTCTTTCCCGTCATCTTCAACAGCATTTCTTATCATAACCGAAACTCCTTAATTTTTCTTTATTATACATGATGCAGAAAAAGCCGGAAAAGAAATGTAAGAAAAAAGAAAATTTTCGATTTACTTTTTTGAAAAAATAGGATATACTTAATATGTTGTATTTATGGCGGTGTAGCCAAGCGGTAAGGCAAAGGTCCGCAAGACCTTATCCCCGTGTTCGAATCCGGGCACCGCCTCCAAAAAAAATAACTGTGATGATCGACAGAGCGGTCATCGCAGTTTTTTTATTTCCCAATCAATTAAAGAGGGAACAATATTCTTGCAAAATAAATGGCACATGTCATGGTGATGCAGGAAAGGAAGGTGGACATCATGACAATCTCCGTGGACAGATCTTCATAATTGTGAAATTCTACGGCGTAAAGGACGGAATTGACTGCCGAGGGAGCGGAAGCGACGATGAAAATCGTCTGAGAAGCGATGGGAGAAAAAGGATGGCCCGCAAAAGCCCAGATCTGAATCAAAAACCATGCGCAGGCAGGCCCCATGATGAGGCGGATAAAACAGGCAAGCCATGCATCGGGATCGCCGAAAGAAATCTTAGACTGATGAATCTGTATGCCCAGTGCCATCATGACAACCGCCACCAAAGCGGAAGCGGAATTTTGCAAAATAGGCCATACAAAAGTAGAATCGATATTCCAGCCCAAGTATTTGATGATGAATGCGGCAGTCAATGTATAAATAACAGGCATGCGGGCGACGACCATGAGAGCGTCATGGGGAGATAAACTTCCTTTTCCCGCCTGATACATTCCCAGCGTATTCAGAAACATATTCATCTGGACAAGAATCAAAGTGCTGACCGCTGCCGCTTCCGACAGATAAGGAGTCTCACCGCCGATCACATAGGGATCGTTTGAAAAGACGAGCGCCACCAAGGCGATGCCTATATTTCCTGCATTGGAAAACATGGTTCCGTTTTTAAAAGCTTCTTTTTTGGCGGAATCCCAGTGAAGAGTTTTTGCAATGATTGTCCCGATGATACCCAGGAGAGTCATGATGGCGAGGGCGATGAAAAATACATGGAACAGGCTCAAGTCAATATTTGCCACATAGATATTGTAAAAAATGAAACAGGGCAGGATGACATAGAAAGTGAGCTTGGTCAGAGCAGATACGTTAAGACGGTATTTCCTGTCCATGAAGTAGCCGATGGCGACAAAGACCAGCAGAGGAAGGATGTTGTTCGTGATAATCTGTATAAAAGCCATGATCACACCCCCGCCGGAAAAAGATATCGGGCAAGCCGGATGGCTGCCGTCAGTGTAAAGATGCCGATAACGGAACAGTATAAAACGGAACGGGCCGCCAAATCGGGGTGATTGTCGTAATCAACGGCAAAGAGGAGCAAAGTAAATGAAGAAGGAACGGCGGCATAAATAAAAAATACTTGGGCAGCGACGGGGGTAAAAATACCGATGCTCCAAATGAGAAAGAATGCCAGGAGAGGGGAAATAAACAGTTTATTGAAAGAAATACCGAGGTCGAAGGCATCGGGCCGTTTCCACGGTGTACGGTGAAGCTGCGCGCCGGCCGTGATGGTGACAAGAATAATAAAAGCACCGGCAAAATGAGTCAAAACAGACCAGAGGAAAGTATGTTCAAGAGCAAAGCCGGAAGTTTTTATGAGGATGGCCGCCGCCACGGCGTAAACGGCAGGCATGGAAACAATAAATTTAAAAAAACGGGACAAAGAAAATTCACGGACTCCTACAAGAGAAGCGCCGAAAGTATTGACGGCAATATTCATCAGTATGAGCAAAACAACGATGGTTCCCCGCGCTTCGTCAAGGTAAGGCATTTCGCCTCCTGCCAGGTAGGGAGCGTGGGAAAAGATCATGAGAATGAGAGCGACTCCGATCTGCCCGGAATTGGAAAAGGTGGAGAGTGCCCGAAATATTCTTGCTTTTCTTTCGGTAAATCCCAATATCTTGGCTAAGGCAAGAGCCGCCAGAGAGTCGAAAAAGAGCAATGCGATTCCTGCAGGCACAAGGAGAGCCGCAGAAGCATCCGGCGGGTACAGATATAAGCTGTAAAAAATAAATAAAGGAAGAACGATGCGGGTGATTAATTTCGTGTATGTATTTAAGTCCGGTTTTAATCGTGCATCTAAAATCCATCCGACAAGCAAAAAAACGAGGAGCGGCAAAATATCGTTCCACAGGATTTCAAGTAAGACCATAAAAGACACCTTTCCTACGGACGGGAAAATATTCCGTCCGATTACTTTTAATGTCAGTATACAACGAAACGTTTGAGAAAACCAATTTGAAAAGTCAGGGAAAAATTATTTTTCGAGGAGTATTTAATCTGATATTTCATTTATATTTTAACTGATCTTTTCATAAAGAAAGGGCGTTTCCGTTTGACAAGGATATGATATTTCGGTAGAATAAATGACGTTATGGAAGGGTGTCCGAGCGGTTGAAGGAGGCGGTCTTGAAAACCGTTAACTTCGTGAGAGGTTCATGGGTTCGAATCCCATCCCTTCCGCCAAAGAAATAAACTCCCTCATTTTCGGCCGATCAAAATGAGGGAGTTTATTTTTACTGTTTCATGATAATTATTCGAAAAAGATCGGTATTTGTGATTTATTACAAGCTGTAGTATAATATATTTTGCGATTTATATACTTGTAGAATCGGTATCATTTGACCGGTGTTGCCGGTTTAAGGAGGATTATTTTTTATGAATGTAAAAACAGAGGCGCTGGATCAGCATAAGGTACAACTTACCATCGACGTACCCGCTGAAGTTGTGGTGAAGGGATTCAAACAGGCTGTGGCTCGTATTGCGAACCAGGTGAAAATTCCCGGTTTCCGTAAAGGGAAAGCCAGCCGCCGTATTCTTGAAATGCATTTCGGCAAAGAAGCGGTTGCCGGCGAAGCTCAGGATATCGTCATCAATCAGGCATTAAATGATGCAATCGCCCAAGAAAAACTGATTCCCGTAACGACTCCGGAAGTGAAGCAGGATCATTTTTCTGAAGAAGAAGGCGCCGCATTTACCGCTACCTTTGTTAAACAGCCGGAAGTAAAACTCGGTGAATATAAAGGATTATCCGCTCGTCATATAAAACCTGAAGTCACGGATGAACAGGTGATGGCACAAATTACCCAGGCGGCACGTCAGAATGCAAGACTGGAAAAAGCGGAAGAAGGAACAACTCTTAAAAAAGGCGATGTTGCCGTTATCGATTTTAAAGGATATATCGACGGCGAACCTTTTGAAGGAGGAGAAGGAAAAACCTATCCGTTGGAAATCGGCTCACAGAGCTTTATCCCCGGATTTGAAGATCAGCTTGAAGGACACAAGGCAGGAGACGACGTAACCGTCAAGGTTTCTTTCCCCGATAATTACGGAGTGGAAGCTTTGGCAGGAAAAGCATCCGAATTTTCCGTACATATCAATGATGTGAAACGCAAAGTAATTCCTGAAATTGATGATGCTTTTGTCAAGTCTGTCAGCCCTTATGAAACTTTGGAAGATTTGAAGACGAATCTCCGCCAGCAAATGCAGCTCCAAGCCATCCAGCAGGCGGAAGATGCCTATAACCGTGCTTTAATCGGTCAGGCTGTCAAGAATTCGGAAGTGGATATTCCGAAAGAAATGATAGAACAGCGCATCGATGAAATCATTGAAGAAATGAAATTAAATCTGGATGCCCAGGGAATGAATTTCGACGATTACCTGAAGAATATCGGCAAAAGCGTAGAAGATTTCCGCAAAGGCTATGAAAAAATGGCAGAAGAACAGGTGCGGGAAGGCCTTGTCCTCGGAGCCGTTGCAGATAAAGAAAATCTGGAAGTCAACAACCAGGATCTGAATATGGAAGTCATGAGCATGGCTCGTCAGTTCAATGCAGATCCGAAAGATGTGGTAAAGATTATCCGTGATGAAAACCGGATCAATATGCTCTACACCTCCGTACGCCGCAAGAAAGCAGCCGCTTTCATCTACGGTGCAGCCGTAAGAGAAGAAGAAAAACCGGAAACGGAAGAAAAGAAGGAAATGCCTTCGGAAGAAGCTGCAGAACCTGCAAAAGAAGAAAAAAAGGATTTGGCTTCCAAGACAGTGAAAGAACTGAAAGCATATGCGGAAGAAAAAGGAATTGCCCTTGATTCCCGTGCGAAAAAGGCAGAAATCATTGCTGCTATCGAAGCTGCAGAAGCAGAAAAATAATTAATAAAATAAAATTTCCGTCAATAATTTGACAAGTGTGAAACAATAAAAAGAGGCGCGGGTTTGTCCGGCGTCTCTTTCTATACTTATTATGTTACAATTAAAAGATAAAGATTGTATTTTTAAGAAAGGATGTTACTATGCCATATGTACCGATCGTAGTAGAACAGACTTCTCACGGAGAACGTTCTTATGATATTTATTCCCGTCTGCTGAAAGACAGAATTGTATTTCTTGACGGCCCTGTCGATGACCATGCCGCCAATGTCATCATTGCTCAGTTCCTTTTCTTGGAAGCGGAAGATCCCGATAAGGATATTCATTTTTATATCAACAGCCCCGGCGGTGTCGTGACGGCAGGTCTTGCCATTTACGATACGATGCAGTATATCCGTCCCGAAGTATCCACCATCTGCATCGGATCCTGCGCATCCATGGCAGCCGTACTTCTCACATCGGGCGCCAAAGGAAAACGTTATGCTCTTCCCCATTCCAGCATTATGATTCATCAGCCTTTGGGCGGTGCCCAGGGACAGGCTACGGATATCGCCATTCATGCGAAAGAAATTATCCGTCTCCGCAGTGAATTAAACGGAATCATTGCCGATCACAGCGGACAAACTTTGGAAACGGTCATGAAAGATACGGAAAGAGATAATTTTATGACTGCCGAAATGGCGTTGAAATATGGAATCATTGATAAGATTCTTACAAGAAATGAGTTACATGATTTGAAAAAATAATGAGGAGGCTCATTGGCTAATAAAAGTGAAACTCCACCGATCTGCAGTTTTTGCGGACGATCCGGTGACGAGGTTGAAAAAATAATTGCAGGCCCGGGAGTTTATATCTGCAATGAATGCATAGAAGTCTGCCAGAATATACTGAAAGAAGAAATGAGAGAAAAAAAGAAAAAATCAATTCCTCATTTTGATCTTCCCACCCCGGCAGAAATTAAGGCATATATGGATCAATATGTCATTGAACAGGATGAAGCAAAAGTCGCTTTATCCGTAGCAGTGTACAATCATTATAAGCGTATTCAGTATGACGGCGATGATGACGATGTGGAATTGCAGAAATCAAATATCATCATGCTGGGCCCCACGGGGAGCGGAAAAACACTTCTCGCCCAGACTCTGGCCCGTTTCCTGAATGTACCTTTTGCCATTTCCGATGCCACCACGCTGACGGAAGCCGGTTATGTGGGAGAAGACGTGGAAAATATCCTGCTCCGTCTGATCCAAGCTGCCGATTATGATATCGAAAAGGCGGAACGAGGCATCGTCTATATCGATGAAATAGACAAGATATCCAGAAAATCCGAAAATCCCTCCATTACCCGGGATGTGTCCGGAGAAGGTGTGCAGCAGGCTCTTCTGAAAATTTTGGAAGGAACGGTGGCAAGTGTTCCCCCTCACGGAGGACGAAAGCATCCGAATCAGGATATGATTCAGATCAATACATCCAATATCCTTTTCATTTGCGGCGGCGCTTTTGCCGGTATCGACAAAGTCATTGCCCGAAGAACCACCAAAAGTACCATGGGATTCGGTGCAGATATTAAAAAAACGAAAGAAAAGGATACGGCAAAGATTCTGCAGGAGGTACAGCCGGAAGATTTGCTGAAGTTCGGCCTGATTCCGGAATTTATCGGCCGCCTTCCCGTTATTGTGGCACTTCAGCCGCTGAAAGAAGAAGCGCTGGTCCGTATCTTGTCGGAGCCGAAAAATGCATTGATCCGCCAATATCAGAAATTACTTGCCATGGATCATGTGGACTTGATTTTTGAAGAGGCAGCCATTCATGCGATCGCACGAAAGGCGATTGAAAGAAATACGGGGGCCCGCGGTCTGAGAGCCATTATCGAAAAAATTATGACAAAAGTGATGTATGATATTCCGGGAATGAAAAATGTGGAAAGTTGTACAGTAACGGAAGATAATGTGCTGAATGAAACAAGACCCGTTTTAAAAATAAAAAAAGGAGCAGTCCGTAAGGCGGAATAGATTCATCGCTTTTGACTGTATCATACAGATTTGGGACCGATTCGGTATTTGCCGAGTTCGGTCCTTTTCTTCTTTTGATTTTTGAAATTTTATTCCTCTGTTACACATGACTGTCATGTTTTTCATGAAATTTTGATGGTTTATCGGCGGATCCGTACTTGTGGGAAAATAAAACGATTTGTGATATGATAATTAAATCGAAAAAATACGAAATAAGCGGATGAATAATCCGCCAACCATTTTCTTATGTTACAATAATAAAAAGGATTCATTGATAGAATGATCCCGATGGATGTACAGACATCATCGGTTATATAATTCGGAAAAATATATTAAACCTGTATGGAGGATTGCATATGAGTGAAATTCTTGAAAATAAAGAATCGCCGAGGCTGAGATTACCGACGGTGGCGCTGCGGGATATTATCGTATTTCCCCACATGACCGTCAATCTGGATATCGGAAGAAAAGAATCCATTGAAGCGGTTCGCCGGGCGAGCCGAGACGAAAGATATTTAGTCATGATCATGCAGAAAGACGGAAATGTAGAGAGACCGGAAGCCGATGATTTATATAACTTCGGCACCGTCGTCAAAGTAAGGCAGATGCTTCAGCTGCCGGGCGGACTCATCCGTATCCAGGCGGAAGGGATTTCCCGTGTCCGTATTCATGAAGTGAGAAGAGAAAAAGACAGCCTCTTTTCGGAAGTGGAAGATGTGCAGGAGATACCGCCGGAAGATCCTCTTCGCGGGGAAGCGTATCGCCGTACGATTTTAAAAACTTTCTTCGAATGGGCACAGAATACGAAACAAAATATTCCCGATGATCAGATGGGTCAGCTGAAAGCTTCCGATGAACCGGGATATACGGCTGATTTCATTTCTACCCAGATCCCTCTTCTTCCTGCCAAAAGAGAAGCTGTATTGGAAGAGAATAATGTATCGGAACGGTTGATTATGGTCCAGGGATATCTGGATGAAGAAATTCAGATAGGCCGTCTGGAAGCGGAAATCAACGGGGAAGTCCGAAGAAATATGGAAAAGGAGCAGCAGGATTACTACCTTCGCCAAAAAATCAGAAGCATTCGCGATCGTTTGGGAGACGAAGTATCTCAGGATCAGGAAGCGGACGATTATCGGGAAAAACTGGAAAAAAGCGGAATTCCCGAAGAATTTAAAAAGAAGCTGGAAAAAGAAATCAATCATCTGGCAACGATGCCGCCCATGATGGCAGAAACAACGGTGGCACGAAATTATTTGGAATGGGTTTTTTCCTTGCCGTGGAAAGAAGAAAGTCAAGATTCTTCGGATCTGAAAAATGCAAAAATCATGCTTGATGAAGATCATTACGGACTGGAAAAAATCAAAGAACGTATTTTGGAATATCTGGCGATCCGCGTACTGGCACCGGAAGCAAAAGCGCCGATCATTTGTTTTGTCGGTCCTCCCGGTGTGGGAAAAACAAGTTTTGCCCAGTCGATTGCCCGTTGTCTGAATAAAAAATTTGTCCGTATTTCTTTAGGCGGTATCCATGACGAGGCGGAAATCAGAGGTCACCGCCGCACCTATATCGGATCCATGCCGGGCCGATTCATAGAAGCGGTGGCACATGCCAAAACAAAAAATCCGCTGATTCTTTTAGATGAGATCGATAAAGTCGGTTCAGATTTCCGAGGCGATCCCGCGTCTGCCTTGCTGGAAGCGCTCGATCCGGAGCAGAACAAAGCTTTTCATGATAATTACATCGATATTCCTTTCGATTTATCCAAAGTATTTTTTGTGGCTACCGCCAATACTGTATCCACGATCCCTGCCGCTCTTTTGGACCGCATGGAATTGATTGAACTTTCCGGATACACGGAAGAAGAAAAAGTGCAAATTGCTAAAAAATACCTTGTACCCCGCCAGAAAGAAAGAAACGGGCTGAAAGCAGGCGATATCCGCTTCACCGACGGACTTTTAAGAAGAGTGATCCGCAGCTATACAAGAGAAGCGGGAGTTCGTGAACTGGAACGCACCATCGGATCACTCTGCCGCAAGGTGGGGAAGGAGATCGTTTTGCAAGAAGGAACATTGCCTGCCCTTTCGGTGAAAACAATTGAAAAATATCTGGGACCGGTGAAATTTATGCCCATGGCGGAAGAACATCCGTCGCAGGTGGGAAGAGTCAACGGACTTGCTTGGACCATGGCGGGCGGCGAGGTCTTAGATACGGAAGCAATCACCATCAAAGGAAAGGGAAATCTGATTCTGACGGGCCAGCTGGGAGATGTCATGAAAGAATCGGCAGAAACCGCTTATACCTACATACGAAGCCGGGCGAAAGAACTGGGACTCACGGAAAATTTTTATGAAACTTTAGATACTCATATCCATTTGCCGGAAGGAGCAGTGCCGAAAGACGGGCCTTCTGCAGGTATCACCATGGCGACGGCGATGGCGTCCGCTTATACGGGAAGAAAAGTCCGGGGCGATACGGCGATGACCGGTGAAATTACATTGACCGGCGAAGTTCTCCCCATCGGCGGAGTCAAAGAAAAAGTGCTTGCCGCGAGCCAGTTCGGAATCAAACAAATTCTCCTGCCGGAAAAAAATAAAAGAGATATGGAAGAAATTCCGAAGTCGGTGAAAGACAAGTTGCAGTTCGTTTATGTGAAAAACATTGATGATGTGCTGGATCATGCTTTATTGAAATAGGGAGATCGAAAGTGGCTGAAATTAAAGATATAAAAAAATTTCACATATTTTCTTCATCATATATCGGATCGGCGGTAAAACGCGGCGAATTTGCCGGCAAAAAAGAAATTGCTTTTATCGGCCGCTCCAATGTAGGGAAATCTTCTTTAATCAATTCCGTCAGCGGTTCCCGAAAATTGGCTTATGTCAGTCGTGAACCGGGAAAAACAAGAACCATCAATTACTATGCGATCCAGTCCCGAAGAGATACCGGGGAAGGAGAAGAACGGCAGGAATGGTATTTGGTGGATCTGCCGGGGTACGGTTTTGCAAAAACGAGCCAGCAGAACCGTGATACTTGGAGCGGATTCATCGGTGATTATATCAGCCGTTCCCCGACGCTGGTCATGGTAGGTCTGCTGGTAGATCTGCGCCACCCCGGGCTTCCCATTGATATGAAAGCTTACGAATGGCTCAGAAGCGAAGTTTCCTACTTGCAAATCATAGGGACAAAATGTGATAAATTGGGCAAAAATGAAATGATCAAAAATTTGAAGATTTTGGAAAAATTGATGCCTGCCGATGCATCTCCCCTTGCTTATTCATCTCTCTCCGGAACGGGGAAAGACGATTTATTGTCCCGTATAGAAGAAAGAATTTGTGAAATATGATAAAAAAGATACTTTTACTTATGTTTTCGTTTTTGATACTGTCGACGGAAATTTTTGCTTATAATTTTTATGCTCCCAATTCATGGGAAACGGTAGATCCGAAAAGCTGGCATTATCAGGCTCTTTATCAAATGTGCCGTGAGAATAAAGCCCCTTCTTATACGGAAGATTTTTTCTCCCGCGGTATGCTGACTCGTTATGAGATGGCCTCTCTTTTGAAAGATATTCTTGAAAATAAAGAACAGAGCGGGTTTGATGAAGAAAGCAAAAAGACATTGGATAAGCTCAAAAAAGAATACAGCAGGGAACTGCATGTTTTGGGATGGAAAGAAGAAAAAAATAAAGATCGGAACGAACCGATTGTAGAAATCGGCGGCGACGCAAGGATTCGATGGAGAAAAGGAGAAGGGACCGATGCCCGTGTCCGTGCCGGCGGCCGGTGGAATGTGGGTGAAAACACCTATATAGAGGGCGGCGGTTCTACCGATATGGATTTTTAAATTTCGGAAATGCAGCAACAAATTTCTTTAATATGATTTTTCATTATCATAAAAAATTATATTATTCAGAACCGATATTTTTTTTAAAAGGAGCAGCAGAATCATGGCAAAAACAGTCATTATTTCAGGTCATCCTCACTTAGATCAGTCCCTGGCAAACAAAACAATTCTGGAAGAATTGGAAAAACTTCTGCCCGAAGCGGATATCCGTTATCTGGATCAAAAGTATCCCGACGGGATTTTTGATGTGGAAGCGGAACAAAAAGCTCTTGCGGAAGCAGATACGATCGTATTTCAATTTCCTGTTTACTGGTACGCTTATCCCGCATTGCTCAAGAAATATGTTGAAGATGTATTCACTCACGGATTTGCTTACGGGACGGAAGGGACGGTGCTTCGCGGAAAGCGTC
>URAA01000044.1 GCA_900545785.1 uncultured Dialister sp.
GACGCTCTTCCGATCTATTGATTGAATCATTGTCCCTTCGGATAAAACTTTTTTCTATAGTATCTCCTCCATATAAATTCCTTATATGAAGGAAATAAAAGGACTGCAAATTTTCTTTTTCATTTCAAAATAAAAAAAGTTGTTGCTGATCCTATGTCACCAAAAAAGGCAATAAAAAAAGTACTCCCGAAAGAGTACCTTCTTATATACTTATGTCATTATTTGGCACGAATGACGACGGAGCGATACGGTGCTTCCCCTTCGCTGTCGGTAGAAACGGCATAATCATTCTGGAGTGCCAGATGAATGATCCTTCTTTCTCCTGCAGGCATGGGTTCCAGTTTCACTTCTTCGCCGGTGCGTTTTACTTTTTCTGCCAGACGGCGTGCGAGAGATTCCAACGTCTGACGGCGTCTTTCCCGATATCCTTCCACATCGAGAAGGACGAAGTAGCGGCGGCGGAAATTTTTACCTGCCGCCAGATTGGTCAGATACTGGAGAGCATCCAAAGTCTGTCCGTGTTTGCCGATGAGAATGCCGAGACCTTTTCCGTAAAGAGTGAAAAGAATCCGTTCTTCATTCACCATTTTTTCCATCTGGACATCCAAGTTCATTCCTTTGAAAACGCCTTCCAAGAATTTCTTTGCTTCTTCTGCAACGACAGCTTGATCTTCCGCCACAAAAGGCAGTTCTTCCCGATCTGTTTTCTTGTCTTTACTATCTTTGACTTCCGTTTCATCCTCGTCATCGGATTCGGTTACGGTTTCTTCTTCCGAAACATCCCCGTCTTCCGGTTCTGCTGCGGCTTCAACCTGTACTTCCCCTCTGTCCGGTGTTTCGATGACTTCTTCTGCTGTTTCTGCTTTTGCAGGTTCCGCTGCGGGAACTTCTTTTTCTGATTCCGGTGCGGAAATTTCAACAACCGCATCTTTTTTATGGATCAATCCGAAAAGACCGCTGGAAGGCTGTTCGATGACACGGATCTCCGCTTCTTCCCGAGAGATGCCGAGCTGCTTCAAACCTTCGGAAACGGCAGCCTCTATAGTCTTTGCCGAAATTTTAACTGTTTTCATTTTTCGCCCTCCCCTGCTCCGAGATCATTTTTATTTTCCGTTTCCCCTTTTTCCGTGGAAACATCGGCAGGTTTTTCTTCCTGCGCCGGTTTTCTGACCACCTTTTTGATCACCTTTTTGCGGATGACCTTTTTTCTTTTCGGAGCTTCTTCACTCTGTTCCTGATTCTGGCCGAGTACGGTGACTACGCCTTTTTTGGACGGGCCGTTGATGACTTCTTTTCCTTTTTCACCGCGGAACATGATCAGCTGCTGGAAGAACTGGTACACATTGTTGACGATCCAGTAAATAACGAGGCCGCTCGGAAAATTGAGGGACATCCAGCCGATCATGAGAGGCATCAGGACGAGCATCGTTTTTTGATTGCTCGGTGCATTTTTGGGAGTCGTCTGCCAAGAAACAAGGAATGTCGTCGCTGCCGACAAAACAGGAAGAATAAAGGTCGTATCTTCCACGGCAAGACTTTCAATCCAGAGGAATCCCGCATGAGCCGGATCATAGTTAAATCCTTGAATCGCATAATACATGGCGATCAAGAAAGGCATCTGGATAAGAAGGGGCAGACATCCTGCCAAGGGGGATGCGTTATGTTCCTTATATAAACGGCCCATTTCCTCACGGAGTTTCACCGGGTCGTTTCTGTATTTTTTCTGAACTTTTTGAATTTCCGGCTGTATTTCCTGCATGGCTTTCATGGAGCGTATCTGCTTGATTGCCAGAGGAAGCAGCAATGTTTTAATAATCAGGGTCAGTACAATGATTGCGATGACATAGTTGGGAAATCCCAGACTGCTGCTGACTTCATAGCAATATTGCAGACCGACACGCATCAGATCGGCAAGCATGCCGACCAAGGTGGAGAGGACGGGAATTTGAAAATCCGATCCGCCGCCAAAACCAAAATTCATAATCGTCTCCTTACACGGTCTCTGTTTCAACCGTTTAAATGTATTCCGCCTTCTAAATTTCAAGAGCGGAACGAGCCCTATGAAATTCTTCCCCTGTAAAACAAGAAAATCTGGTGGTTATCGGCACAATGAATCATTTTTCTTATCCCACGGGAAGAGCTTTTTAAAAAATAAAAATCGGCACTCTGCATAGAGAAGCGCCGCAATTCTTATGTGAAAATTCCGCTTCCGGGTCACGGAACCGGATCATAGCCGCCCTTGTGAAAAGGATGACATTTGGAGATCCGCTTCACCGCTAGCCATCCGCCTTTCAGCGCACCGTATTTCTCTATGGCTTCCAAAGCATATTCGCTGCAGGTCGGCGTAAAGCGGCAGCACGGCGGTTTTAACGGAGACAGATACGCTCTGTAAAACCGAATGAACGAGAGCAGTATTGTTTTCATTTCTGTGACTCCATTATTCCTGCTTTGCGCCACAATGCCAAAAGAGCTTTTTCGGCTTCTTCATAGGTCGCCGTGGTTAAAAAAGAGCCTGCCAGCAGGATAGCTTCATGACGGGGCAGCAATTCATGGCGATGAAGACGGTACACCTCTTTCATCAGCCGTTTGGCACGATTTCGGGCAAAAGCATGGCCGATTTTTTTCGTTGCCACAAATCCGATACGGATTGCCTCCGTCTTGGTTTTTGCTACATAAATAAGTCCCGCCCGGTTGCTGAAACGCTTTCCGGCACGGTAAATCCGCCGGTAATCCTTATTTCTCCGGACGCGGAAATCCCGTTCCAAAGTGTAGCGCCGAACCTGTTCCGTTTCTGACTCAGGCACTTAATACCTTTCTTCCCTTCGCTCTTCTTCTTTTAAGCACGATTCTTCCTGCTTTTGTCTTCATGCGGGCACGGAATCCGTGAGTATGTTTTCTCCAGTGATTGTTCGGCTGGAATGTCATTTTTGCCATCGTTCAACACCTCCTTACCTTTTTGTGCTTTTCACACACCATAACATGCTAATTATAACGAAACACCCCTGCCCTGTCAAACACGGGGAAGGGACGGCGCTTCCTTTTCTCTCTGCAAAAAGACAGATCAAAAGGGACTTCTCATTTATTTATACCCTCTTATAGATTTTATTAATAGAACTTTCCTTTTCAAAAAGAAAAAAATGCCCTTTCGGACATTTCTCCCTTATCTGTTTTTATCTGTATCGCGGACCGTAGCAGTAATCGCGATCGCTATCACTTCTTCTGTCGCTGTCAATCGGGCAATATTCGCCGTTTTCGTAGCTTCTCCGCTCCGACTGTTCATAGCAGGGTGCATTTCTGTAATCACTTCTGCCGTTTCTGTAGCTGCTATAAGTTTCTTCCGCACCGGCAAAACCCGCAGCGGAAAGAGCAAGTACCGCAGACAATAAAGCTATTTTCTTTATCATACTGATTCTCCTTTACAGGACAGGAAATTCTTATTTCCGAATATTCCCGTCTCCTTCTATTGAAAACTTATCTTCCGACCGTTTCACCGATCGTCTTCGTCAAAAGGAATCACGCCTTTGACAGCTTCTTTCGGAGTAATTCTTTTTTCATCATGATCCAGATCGATCAAAACATAGCGGTCATTTCCCATATCCATTTCTTTCATGTACGAAAGCTGGCGGAGTCCTCTTCTTGATTCGATCCGTTCCGTCAGAGCCGCTTTATCCTTCTCTTCCAGAGCATAGACCAGATCCACCGATGCCTGATCCGCCGAAAGAATATCCGTAGAAGCAATGATCCCGATATTCGGCGTCACCACAGGTTCCGCAGCAACCCCTTCGCAGTCGCAGGAAACGGACATGTTGCGAAGCACATTGATAAAAGTGATATTCTTTCCGAAATAATCCGCCGTCGCCTTTGTCGATTCCGTGATACGTTCCATCAGTTCTTCCTTGGCGATATCCCACTGATCATCCGACCCGGGAGTGGTATGAATCATGCCCTTCCCTATATGCCCGTCGGCACAGCCGATACCCACATTTTTATCGGAACCGCCGAAACCGCCCTGAATATGGCCTTTGAAATGAGTGAGAACGACCAGCGAATCATAATTCGGCATATGAGAACCGACAGACATTTCTTTGAACCATTTGCCGCCCTTCACGGGGAGCATCGTCGTACCTTCCTCGTCCATGATATCCACGGGAGCAAAAGTCCAGCCGTTGACCTCCAGCGTTTTTCTGTGATCCTCCGTCGTATAACGGGCGCCTTCATAATACGTATTTGTTTCTACGATATGAGCATCAGCCAGTCTCGACTTTATCAATTCTTTCACCCATGAACGGGGAATGATATTCGGCCCTTCCGGTTCGCCCGTATGGAGCTTGATTCCCACCTTTCCCGAAATATGGCCGCTTACCTTGTCATAAATTTTTGTAAGCCCTTCCGGCGAAAGATCGCGGGTAAAATAAACGACCGATTCATTTCCTGTCCGTTCTTCATAAGGAATATAATGATCTCCCCCCGTACCGGGGATCGGTTTATTCTCTGCCATGATATCCTCCTGAAAAAACAAATAAGTTCTCTGTCACTATTATATCACTCCCGAAAATAAAACAATCCGCCGGTCAATAAAATATGAAATCCTCCGCGCAGGTCGGATCTTTTCATTCTTCTCTTTTTTCTCCTTTATTGATATTTTTCTTTCTTATTATTTATATTCCTATAAAGCTGTCAGAGATATATTTTTTATTTTCCCTCCAAAATAAAGAGCCTTACGATTTCACTTTCAAAAAAAAATTGGCAGGAAAGAAATTTTTTATACCTTCCCCCGACACTTAAAAAAACAGATATTCATTGATAATTTTATTATTGACATATGTCATTAATCTTTGTTAGACTACAAGCAAAGAGTATGGAGGAAATTTCATGGCACGACCGTCCAAGCACAGAACTGTAGGTACCGTCCCCAAGCTCCGCCTGTTTCTGCCGGAGGGCGAACATAACGGAAACGATACGGTTTTCATCACCGTGGAAGAATATGAAACGATCCGTCTCATCGATTATTTAGGAAAAACCCAGACAGAATGCGCAGATATCATGGGCGGCGGAAGGACGACCATACAGAATATTTATCAGTCGGCACGGAAAAAACTATCAAAAGCACTGGTGGAAGGAATTCCTTTTGAAATTTTCGGAAGCCACTACTTATTTTCAGCCGATAAGGAAACTTTGGGAGAGAAAAAGATCGTCAGCCGTGGAACCGGCGTTCATACAAGGATCGCCGTCACCTGCGGAGAAGATTCTTCCGTTTCTCCTTTCCTTCATGAGAAAAATTTAAAAATCTATGATATAGCAGGCGGTGAAATCAAAGAAAGCATTGTAGTCCCTACAGAAAACAGGAGCGATAAAGAAATTATCCTGTTCTTACAATATAATCAGATTGACATCCTGATTTGCGGCAGCATGGGAGGTGATGTCCGGGAGGATACGAAAAAAACAGGCATCCGGCTTGTATCTGGTTTTTCGGGAAATGCCGATGATGCAGTCAAACTTTTCTTACAAAATTCATTGTAATATCTTACAAGGAGGTCAGTTATTATGTTTGGAAATCCCTTTTCCGCCAATGTACAGCGCAAGATGAACAAAGAGGAACTTGTACAGGCGATCCGTGCCGACTTGTCCGGCGAACTGGAAGCCATTTACGGCTATGATGCCCATGTACAGGCCACGGACGATCCGGTGGCAAAAGCTGTTCTTGCCGATATCCGTGACGAAGAAAAAGCACATATGGGCGAACTCCTGACACTTCTCAAATATTTGGATCCCAAAGAAGGCGATCTCTATGCTTCCGGCGAAAAAGAAGTTTTGGAAATGCTGGAAGAATTGGGAATCACCCCCGCTCCCGTACCGGGGATCGGAAATGAACCGGAAAATAAAGACGGAAGCCAAGTTCCCACCATCGGAAGTTTAAAGAAATAAGGAGGGCATCATGGATTATTTAATGAGAGGAGATATTGACTTTACCGAGCAGGAATGGGAAGCAATCGATCATAAAGTCGTTGAAACCGCCAAAACCGTTTTGACGGGAAGAAAATTTATAGATATATACGGGCCCCTCGGCGCAGGCATAGAAATGCTTAAAACCTATGACATCACCGGAAGCAATCCCGTTATTTCCGAAATTCCCATGCTTTCCGCCGACTTCACCCTCACATGGAGAGAACTGGAAGCGGCAAGAAGAACGGGAATTCCCCTTTCCCTTTCCCAAGTAGCGGCTGCCGCTTATCAATGCGCTTTGCAGGAAGATAAAATGATCTTCCTCGGTGATAAAGAGGCGGGCATAAAAGGCCTGACCACGGAAACAGGAGTCAAGAAAGTAAAAATCACCGGCTGGAATGAAGGAGAAAATGCATTCACCGCCGTTGCGGAAGGACTTCAGTACATGCTTGAAAACGACACTTACGGAGACAAAGTACTGGCAGTCAGCCCCGATGTGTACGCAGGCCTCCAGCGGATCCAGCCCGGCACGGGCACGCTCGAAAGCGAACGGATCGGAAAACTTCTGGAAGGCGGCATTTATCGGACACCCGTACTGCCCGCCCAGACCGCCGTTCTCGTTGCCACGGGATCGCACAACTTGGATCTTGCCATCGGGCAGGATATGATCACCGGCTACCTCGGTTCTTCCGAATTGAACTATGATTTCCGTGTCTTTGAAACTGTTCTTCTCCGGATCAAAAATAAAAAAGCAATCATCGTATACGGAAAATAAATTGTAACAGAAACGAAAAACGCATTTCCGAAAGATTTTTCCTCTCGGATTTGCGTTTTTTTATTCCGATAAATTATTTTTCCTTCAAAAAAGAAAACTCCGTTCCTTTTTCAAAGAGCGGAGCTTTTTTCTGTCAATTCTTTCCGATTCCCCTTGCCTTATAAGCACGAAGCTTGGTTTCTCTGATTCTCAAATGTTCGAAATACTTCCTTGTTTCATTGACCACCACGCCGGACAGTCCGAGGAGGGCGATCAAGTTCGGCACTGCCATGAGGCCGTTCACGATATCCGCCAGCGCCCAGATTTCTTCCAATTCCATGAAAGCGCTTCCTGCGATAATGATCACATAGCCCACTCTGTAAAAAGGAATGGCTTTGACCCCTGCCAGATAGACAAGGCAGCGTTCGCCGTAATAGTTCCATCCGAGGATCGTGGTGAAAGCAAAGAGAGTAAGAGCGATCGTCAGCAGAATGGGAGCGACGCTTCCGAATCCGCTCTGAAAAGCGACCTGTGTCAGTTCGGCGCCGTTCGTATCTCCCGTCCATGCGCCGCTTACGATGATCGTCAATCCCGTGAGTGTACAAATAATGATCGTATCGATGAATGTTCCCGTCATGGAAATCAGTCCCTGTTCGGCAGGCCATTTTGTTTTGGCAGCTGCCGCTACGATCGGCGCGGAACCGAGACCCGATTCATTGGAGAAAAGCCCTCTTGCGATACCGCTTCGCAAAGCAAGCATGACACCGGCTCCGGCAAATCCGCCGGTTGCCGCAGTTCCCGTGAACGCCCCTTCAAAAACCTGTGCCACCGCATGAGGAAGATTTTCCGCAAACATGATGAGAAGTGTCATGGTGGTGAAGAAATATAAAACTGCCATGGCAGGAACGATTTTTTCTGCCGCTTTCGAAATTGACTGCAAGCCGCCGAAAATGATGACCGCCACGATGACCGTCAGCGCCGCAACCGCAGGAAGGACGGGAATTCCCAGAGACGCATTTAATGAATGGGTGATAGCATTGACCTGTGTCGTTGTTCCCGAGCCGAGCATAGCCGTAAGAACGCCGAAGAAAGCAAACGCCACGGCAAGAGGCTTCCATTTCTTCCCGAGCCCCTGCTCGATATAGTACATCGGCCCGCCTGCCACATTTCCTTTTTCATCGACGGAACGATATCGGACGGCAAGGCAGCCTTCCGCATACTTCGTCGCCATACCGAAGAACGCTGCCACCCACATCCAGAAAAGCGCCCCCGGGCCGCCCAATTTGATGGCCGTCGCCACGCCGACAATATTTCCCGTACCCACCGTCGCCGCAAGAGCCGTACAAAGCGCTTTGAAACTGTCAATATCCCCTTCCCCCTTATTACGGGCGAAAAAGATCAATTTCAAAGCCTGCGGCAATCTTACAACCTGAAGCAAACTCAGGCGGATCGTCATATATACGCCGGTCCCGACGAGAAGGACGAGAAGCCACGGGCCCCACACCACGGCATCAATCTGATTCAATATATCGGCTAACATTCACATCGACTCCCATCTGTTTTCTAAAAAACATCTCCCCTGTTTCATACACAAAAAGCCGGCTCCGTTTCGAGTAAAAAAACAGAGCCGGCCGGAAATACCCCATCCGCACCGACTCTGTCCTTTTGCCTGAGAGATTAGAATGTAACGACTACTCTTCCCTACACCCCTGCACCTTCGGCGTCCCTATATGGATCTCTCCAGAGTTATGTCCGTACACGGTTTCGTGTTACCCGGGAAATTCCCTTCGAACGCCTGATAGTGTTACTCCTTCGGCAGACATTAGTCTTTTTCCGTATACATCATCCAAATTTAGTGTAAATGTATTATAATTTATTTTTTTCAAATTGTATAATATTTTTTATGCATAAAAGTCATTCCTTTTATCACTTTCAATCATGCTACAAAACAGGAGCTTTGCTCTTATTGCCCTGTTTATCGGCATTTCCGCCCTGTTCTCCTTCTTCTCCCCTCCGATGATTTTGAGATAAAAAAAAATTCTTTTTTTCTGCTTTTTGACTTTTATAACCTCATTGCCCATAAAAAAGAAGATTTTCCCTCTTTCTTTTGAAAGAAATCATACAGAAAAACGGGCCCCCCGAAGAGACCGTCCCTGCTCAACCCGTATACGCTTTGTCGGCGCCGTTTTTGAAATCCTGCTTTTCAAGCCACTGCCGTTCCTCTTCATTTTCAGGAATATCTATTCTTTCGATCTTAAAAATAACCGGCCTTGTACCGTCATTGCAGCAGGCAATCATCATCCGATCATCATTGGTCCAGCCGTGCATGATCGAGCCCCCTTGGAGAGCCGTATACACATAGCGGCTGATCGCATCCCAAGCTTCACCGCAAAATCTTCCGTTCATTAAATGATAAAAATCATCCTGCTCGGGCGTCCTCTTTAACAAAAAAGTATCTCCCTTTTTAAAACACGGACACGGCCCTGACTTGGGATCCGCCAGATATTTTTCCTGATATTCGGGAAATACTTTGGTTTCCAATACCGTTATTTTGCATTCATGGCGCATAGAAATTCCTTCCTTTCTTTATCTTTTTATTTCAGTATATCACAGGAAATATTTTTCCCCTGCTTTTGTTAAGAAATGGCAAATCAATACATTTTGAAATCCTTCTTATAAAAAAACGATGCTCTTTTATAAAAATGGAAATGCTCACCGCAAAAAGGAAATGCAGGGATAAAAAAAAGATTTTCTCAATTTGTTTCCTTTATCAAAACAAAAAGGACAGCCCGATTTCTCAAGGCTGCCGCTTTTTTTAAATTATTCGTACTTATTTATTTCTTCAATTAAAATCTGAAACGGACTCCTGCATTCAGGCGGTATTTCATTTCTACTTTTGCATTGAAGTTCCGTTCCACATCGAAGTAGAATTGGCTGCTGTCGGAGAGATGCAGGTTTGTTCCTGCTCCCAGTATGAACCAGGTGTCTCCCAGATCGTCCGTGTCGGTGAACAGGATGTCGTCTTTAATCGTGCTTGCCGTGTCTCCTAAGAAGTCGTGGAGTACCGATGCTTTTACGTAGACTCTGCTCGGTCTTGCCGTCTTGTACATAAATTCTCTGCTCATGACAATTCCGAGACGTCCTACTAAGCTGTCTGCATTATCCTGTTCTACTTTCGCTCCGTTCTTGGTGGTGTAGTCGTCTCCCCAGAGGTAGTTGTATGCCAGCTGGATTTGCGGTTCCATGATCCAGCCGTTTTCCATCACTCTCTTCTGTCCGTATTCGGCACTGATCGTGCTTCCCCAGTTGGTAAATTCTCCGCTGTCTCCCAGTACCGTATCATAGTCGGAGCGGATTCTTCCGAATTTGGCTACGAGGTCGAGGTATTTTCCTTCTTGGTCTACCTTGGTTGCATAGATGGAAAGATCGGCTACTTTCTGTTTTCCGTCACCGCCGGAGTAGTCTGCATCACCCCAGGTGTATCCGAGAGCTCCGCCGTAGTACCAGCTTCCGTCATCGGCCGTCTTTTCTTTATCCACACCGACTTGGAGTGTTTTGTAATTTCCTTTGAATCCGTCGCTTCCGTCACGGGAAAGGCGTTTGTAGACAAATCTTGCCCAGAGTCCTTCTTCTTCTCCGTCTCTCAGGTCGCCCAGTCTCTTCAGGAGCGTATCGTCATCTCTCCAGAGGGCAAAGGCTGCACTGTAAGCGGCGCCGGGGATGAGGCCGTTTTCATTGATCTTATTCCCGTCGCCTGTTTTTTCAAGGTACCAGTTTTTAAAGCCTTCATAGATATCACTTGTATTATCTTCACTTTTAACGGTAAGGCTCTTATTGTAGATTTTCTTGGAATTTTCTATTTCAACGGAATCATTATCCGTAAAAGAAACGG
>URAA01000045.1 GCA_900545785.1 uncultured Dialister sp.
CCCCAATACCGGTGTTCTTTTTTCGGCATCAATGGCAAGTCCCACTAAAGTATTGACAAGTGATACTCCGTCGGCTCCTGCATCTTCCACCGCTTTTGCAATAGAAACAATATCGGTTACATTGGGTGATAATTTCATAATGATGGGAAGATCTGTATTTTTCTTGACTGTTCTTGTTACTTCGGCCGCTACTTCGGCATCAGTTCCAAAAGATATTCCTCCGTTCTTTACGTTCGGACAAGAAATATTCACTTCCAATGCATCTACACCGTCTACGGATAAAGCTTCCGCCACCATCCCGTATTCTTGAATATCTTTACCTACGATATTACAAATAACCGGTACATCATATTTTTTTAACTCCGGCAAATATTGTTTTTTAAAATAG
Source organism: uncultured Dialister sp. (assembly GCA_900545785.1). Classification (GTDB taxonomy): domain Bacteria; phylum Bacillota; class Negativicutes; order Veillonellales; family Dialisteraceae; genus Dialister. The sequence continues at coordinate 389 of URAA01000045.1, forward strand.
TCCACCCCGGGATTTTCTAAACCTATACAGTTAAGCATTCCCGATGGTGTTTCTGCAATGCGTACACCTTCATTTCCTTCCCACGGTGTTAAAGCAAGACCTTTACAAGAAATAGCTCCTATCTGATTTAAATCCATATAATCTTTGTATTCAAGACCGAAGCCGAAAGTACCGGAAGCTGCGATAACAGGTGATTTCATTTTGATGCCCAAGAATTCTACTCCCAAGTTCATAAAACCACCTCTTTTGCATCAAATACGGGACCGTCAAGACAGACTTTGTAGTGTCCTCCATTTGCTTTATCACAAACGCAGGCAAGGCAAGTTCCCGTTCCGCATCCCATACGCCGCTCCATGGAAACTTCGCAATATATTCCTGCATCGGCTGCCATTTCAGCTGCTTTCCTCATCATGATTTCCGGGCCGCAAATGCAACATTCATCGACTTTTTCTTTGGCAAAAAGCTCCGGCAGGACAGAAACGGAAAATCCTTTTATACCATAAGAACCGTCATCGGTTGTTACAATCAATTGTTTTACATTTTTCGGAAAAAAATCCTTCCAAAATACTTCCTCTTTATTTCTTCCGCCGATGACTATCGTCATTTGTTTTGCTTCAGCACGTCTGGCCATGAACAGTATCGGCGCAATCCCTACACCGCCGCCGACGCCCACGATATGCCCGGCATTCATTGAAAAATGCGTTCCCAAGGGACCCAGACTATCCAATCTGTCTCCCACTTTCATGCGGGAAAGTAATTCCGTACCTTCCCCGACTATCCGGTAAATGATTTCTACAAGTCCTTTCCCTGCCTCTGCTCCTGCTATGGAGATAGGCCGTCTTAATAACTTGCTTGAATCTCCCACTTTGACATGAATAAATTGTCCGGGTTTTGCATCTTTTGCTGTCAGCGGCAATTCAATCTGCATTCTCCAAACATCCGGCCCCACCTTCTCATGGAGACGAATGATTCCTTTTTCCACATATCCTGCCACAACTATGCCTCCTCAATATAGTCTTGAATGGCTTCTACATGTATATCTTCTTCACTCCCCGATTCCGCCATGACACGAAGCACTTCTTTGGCCGTATCGAAAGAAGTCAGACAAGGAATTGCCAATTCTACGGCAATTCTTCGTAAATCATAGCCTTCCTGTTCAATCTGACTTCCGTAGGAAATCGTATTCAAAACCATATCTACCTTACCTGATTTTAAATATTTTTCGCAGTTTTCTCCTTTTTCATGGATCTTTTTTATAATTTCTACGGGAATTCCCAAATTCTTAAAATAGGCTCCCGTTCCTGACGTACTGATTAAATGGTATCCTAATTTAACAAATCCTTTTGCCAGTTCAACAGTTTCCGGTTTATCTCTGTCGCTTACGGTAATTAAAATATTACCTTTGGAAGGAATCATTAAATTTGCAGCCACTACCGCTTTATAAAGAGCTTCTTGATAGGTGCGTCCGATACCCATAACTTCACCGGTGGATTTCATTTCAGGTCCCAATTTGATTTCTACAAGTCCCAATTTGGAGAAAGAAAATACCGGCGCTTTAATTGCTACATATTTTTTAGGCGGTATCAGACCGGTCGGTAACTTTTCATCTGCTAAAGAACTGCCCAGTGCAATTCTTGTCGCATATTCCACCATATTGATCCCCGTAATTTTGCTCATAAAAGGAACGGTACGGCTTGCACGGGGGTTCACTTCGATAACATACACCGTTTCCCCAACAACGATAAACTGAATATTAACAAGCCCTTTTACATTCATCGCTCTTGCAATTTCCCGGGTATAATCAGTTAATGTATCAATGATTTTCTGCGATAAATGTTGAGGCGGATACACGGCGAAAGAATCTCCGGAATGCACACCGGAACGTTCAATTTGTTCCATAATTCCCGGAATGCAAACTTCCACACCGTCAGAGATTGCATCCACTTCCACTTCTCTTCCGACCATATACTGATCGATCAAAACAGGATGTTCGTGAGAGGCAACCACCGCTTCTTTCAAATATTGCCTGAGTTCGGATTGATCATAGACTATTTGCATAGCCCGTCCTCCGAGAACATAGCTGGGTCGGACTATCAGCGGATAAGAAAGCTCCGCCGTTTTTTCCATTGCTTCCTCAACACTTTCTACAAGACACCCTTTGGGTCTTGCAATGCCGAGCTGGCCCATTAAAGTATCAAACCGTTCCCTATCTTCGGCCATGTCGATACTTTCATTGGATGTTCCGATAATTTTTATTCCTCTTTTAGCCATAGGAGTTGCTAAATTAATGGCCGTCTGCCCTCCGAACTGACAAATAACCCCCTCCGGTTTCTCTTTATCAATAACAGAAAGAACATCTTCTTCAGTAAGAGGTTCGAAATACAATGCATCAGATGTATCAAAGTCTGTAGAAACCGTCTCCGGATTATTGTTAATGACAATGGATTTTTTCCCCGCTTTTGTCAATGCCCAAGAAGCATGGACAGAGCAATAGTCAAATTCTATTCCCTGTCCGATTCGGATCGGTCCGGAGCCGAATACGATAACAGACTTTTCACCTTGAGGCTTTACTTCATCTTCACTTCCATATGTAGAGTAATAGTAAGGTGTACGTGCCTCAAATTCTGCCGCACAAGTATCTACCATTTTATATTTGGTATGATAATCCATCTTCTTTTTAAAATTTTCCACATCTTTTACGGATACTTCTGCAAATTGGGCAATCGCAAAATCTGGCATCTGGATACGTTTAGCCGCTTTTAAAGTTTCTTCCGTGAGACCCTCTTTTAGAAGTAAACGCTCCATACGGATAATATTTTGAATTTTATAAATGAAGAATAAATCTATTTTTGTAATTCGATTGATCTCTTCCGGCTCAATACCTCTGCGAAGTGCTTCCGCCAAAACAAATAACCTTTCATTATCTATTCTACGAAGGAGGCAGCGGATATCATACAAGGACTGTCCGTCCAATTTCTTTAAATGCAGATACCCCTCTCCCACTTCCAAAGAACGAAGCGCTTTTAACAGTGCACCTTCCAAAGTGCGGTCCAAAGCCATAACTTCGCCGGTCGCTTTCATCTGTGTTCCGATCGAGCGGTCAGCTAAGGTAAATTTTTCAAAAGGCCATCTCGGGTACTTAATGACCACATAGTCAATCGAAGGTTCGAAGCAAGCCTTTGTATTTTTAGTAATCGCATTGGTGATTTCATCCAGATGCATTCCCAAAGCCACCTTGGCTGCCACTTTGGCAATAGGATATCCCGTGGCTTTTGAAGCCAATGCGGAAGAACGGCTGACCCGGGGATTGACTTCAATAACATAATAATTATTTGTTCGTACGTCCAATGCATACTGAACATTGCACCCGCCTTCAATTTGCAGATAGCGGATGATATCCAAAGATGCGGTCCTCATCATCTGATATTGTTCGTCTGTCAACGTCTGAGTCGGTGCCACAACGATGGAGTCCCCTGTATGTACTCCTACGGGATCTATATTTTCCATGGCGCAGACAATAATACAATTATCGGCTTCGTCACGCATCACTTCGAACTCTATTTCTTTCCAGCCTGCTACCGATCTTTCCACAAGAATTTGATTAATAGGAGAAAGTTTGATTCCTCTGTTCGATATTTCTTCCATTTCATACCGATCGTGGGCAATTCCTCCTCCGGTACCGCCCAAAGTATAAGCAGGCCGTATAATAACGGGATATCCGATTTTATCTGCAAAAGCAATCGCCGGTTCCAGCTCTTCAAAAATATCGCTTTCCGGTACAGGCTGATGAATTTCATTCATCGCTTCTTTAAAAAGTTCTCTGTCTTCCGCATGTTTGATAGCATGAAGGGAAGATCCCAATAATTGCACGCCATATTCTTCCAAAACGCCGGCATCGGACAGTTCCACTGCCATATTTAACCCGACTTGTCCGCCTAAAGTAGCCAAAAGTGCATCGGGCCGCTCTTTTTTGATAACTTCTGTAACAAAGGGAAGTGTGATCGGTTCGATATAGACACGATCGGCAATATCCGTATCCGTCATAATGGTAGACGGATTACTGTTGACTAAAACGACCTCCACGCCTTCTTCTCTTAAAGAACGACAAGCTTGTGTGCCTGCATAGTCAAATTCTGCAGCTTGTCCGATTACGATAGGCCCGGAACCAATGACCAAAACTTTTTTTACATCTTTCTTTGTCATTTTTTAAATTCCTCCATCGCTTTTTTAAATTCAGCAAATAAATAAAAGTTGTCTGTCGGTCCCGGCGCTGCTTCAGGATGGTATTGAACTGCCTGGATGGGAAGTGTTTTGTGACGAAAACCTTCTATTGTCCCATCATTCAAACTTCTGTGAGTGATTTCCATACAGTCCGGCAATCCCTCGTCAGAAAGTGCATATCCGTGATTCTGGCTGGTAATATAAACTCTTCCGGTTCTTAAATCTTTTACCGGATGATTGGCGCCCCTATGCCCGAAAGGTAATTTAAATGTATGAGCCCCCAAAGCCAACCCTAACATTTGTATACCCAGACAGATTCCGAAAATGGGTTTTTTACCTATTAATTTTTTGACTGTTTCAATTACATAAGGAATATCTTCCGGATTTCCCGGTCCGGGGCTTAAAAACAAACCGTCCGGATCATTTTCCAACAACTTTTCTGCCGGTGTATTCGCAGGAAAAACATGAATTGTGCAATCGTTGGCTGCCAAACTTTGTAAGATGCTTTCCTTTAATCCGCAATCCAATAAGGAGACTTGATATTTTCCATCCCCATAAGTATAAGAATATTCCGTTGTTACTTTTTCTACCTGATTTCGATATATCGGCTTTTCCAATGCTTCCTGAATTTCTTTTTCGGTCCTGTCTTCACTGACTATGACGGCTTTCATGATCCCCATGGTACGGACCACACGGGTTACCGCCCGTGTATCTACATTATAAAGGCATGGTATGTGGTACTTTTCTATAAAATCTATGATAGTCTCCTCACACTCCCAGTTGCTGGGATGTGTTGTGATCTGATCCAATACATATCCTGTAGCTGCAGGTTTTCTGTTTTGTATAAAATTATTATTGGCGCCATAATTTCCGATCAGCGGATAGGTTAAGACAAGGATCTGCCCTTCATAAGAAGGATCTGTAAAGCACTCTTGATAACCGGTCATACCTGTGTTAAACACAAGTTCACCCATTCCTTCCGCCGTCCCCAATAATTCACCTTCAAATCTGATTCCGTTTTCTAAAATTAAAAGCCCTTTCATTTAAACACCTTACCTTCTTTCATAACTACTTCACCATTTACCACTGTCAGAACCGCTTTCCCTTTCAGTTTGATTCCTTCATAAGGTGTAAATAAAGATTTCGTATAGAGTTCTTCTCCCCTTACGATCCATTCTTTATCGGGATCAATAACGGTTATATCCGCATCTTCTCCGACTTCAATAACTCCGCCGGAAACTCCGAGCAATTTTGCGGGATTCACGGACATCAACTCAACAATTTTGTCGATTGTCATCTTTTCTTCATGATAAAGTACCGTCAAAGCAGATGCCAAAGATGTTTCAAGCCCCGCTATTCCATTCGGCGCACAATTAAAAGGTACATCTTTTTCCTCATCTGCATGCGGTGCATGATCCGTTATGATGGCGTCGACAGTACCGTCTTTCAAACCTTCTATCAAGGCTCTCCTGTCATTTTCCCTTCGAATGGGAGGAGCCATTTTGAAAGATGATTCATAGTTTTTAAGATAATCATCAGTAAAATATAAATGCTGTGCCGTTACTTCCGTAGAACAGTGCACTCCCCTTTTCTTCGCTTCACGGATCATCTCTACTGACTTTTCGGAACTCACATGAGCTATATGTATATGGCATCCTGTCAATTCTGACAGTAATAAATCTCTTGCTACGGCAATATCTTCTCCTGCTGCGGGTCTTCCCGTTACCCCCATTTTGAAAGATACTTCCCCTTCATTCATAAATCCTTGGCTGCACATGGTCATATCTTCCGCATGATCGATGATCATTTTTCCCAATTGATCGGAATATTCCATCGCTCTGCGCATAAAGTTTGCGTTTTCCACATAGTGTCCGTCATCAGAAAAAGCAACCGCTCCGTTATATGCCATATCACCCATTTCTGAGAGTTGTTTTCCTTCCAGATTTTTGGATATGGCACCTATAATGCTAACCTTAACAACACCGGTTTCTCCTATGCGATGAAGTACATCTCTATATACTGCGGCATTATCAATCACAGGTTTTGTATTCGCCATAGTAGCCACACGGGTGATTCCTCCGGCCGCTGCGGCCTGTGTACCTGTATGAATATCTTCTTTGGCTTCTTGCCCCGGTTCACGGAGATGAACATGCATATCAATTAATCCGGGAGTTACAAAAAGACCTTCCGCATCAAAAATTTCCGCATCCGCTGTTTCGGCAATTCCGCCGACAGACAGCACTTTACCGTTTTCAATAACAATATCTCCCTTTTCGTGCTGATTCTTTGCAGGATTTATAATTATTCCGTTTTTAATTATCAATCTCAATGTCTTTTCCCTCCGTCAACGTCAAATACAGCAGGGCCATCCGGACTGCCACACCGTTACGAACTTCTTCCTGTATCCATGATTGCTCATCATAGGCAACTTCCGTAGCAATTTCAATTCCTCTGTTCATCGGTCCGGGATGGAGAATCGTCACATCCGGTTTACATAAGGCCAATCGGGATTTATTAATCCCCCAAAGTCTTGCATATTCTCTGGTGGTAGGGAAAAAACCCGAAGCTGCTCTTTCCAGTTGAATACGAAGAATATTAACAGCATCCGCATTATGGAGTGCGTCTTCCAGACGATCATCCACAACAGCCCCCATTTTCTCCAGTTCTTTCGGCACTAAAGTGCGGGGTCCCGTTAAATGAACTTCTGCCCCCAATTTAGTAAATCCGTAAATGTCGCTTCTTGCTACACGGGAATGGAGTATATCTCCTATGATCACATATTTCATTCCTTTTATTTGCTTTCCCGACTCACGAACTGTAAACAATTCCAATAAAGTTTGTGTCGGATGCGCATGTGCCCCGTCTCCCGCATTAAATATCAACGGTGTTTTGACCTTGGGACTCTTCACCTTAGATGCAAAAAGAGCGGCCCCCTCTGACGAATCGCGAATAATTACTCCGTCTGTTCCCATTGCTGAAACAGTAAGCAAAGTATCTCGCATACTTTCACCTTTCGTCATCGAGCTGCTGCTCTTTGTAATATTGATAACATCGGCTCCTAAATATTTTCCGGCAAGTTCAAAGGAACTTCTGGTTCTCGTGGATGCCTCGGAAAATACAGTTACGATTGATTTTCCTTTCAGATAATCTCTTTTTTTATTTTTTGACAGCAACACTCTTTTCATTTGTGCCGCCACCTCAAGAATCCGTTCGATCTCCGAAGAAGATAAACTCTCCATATCTAAAATCGATCGGCCCTGCAGTGAAACTGTACTCATGCCGGCCTCCTTAAACAAAATACATAAAATGATTTATCTTTGTTATTTTAAGGTATTCACTCTATATTTTCAACATGAAAACCATTAAAATTCTGTGAACAAAATATCCTCTGCCGTTTATTGATCCAACGCAGCCGCAACAGAGGCATGAATGACCGTTTTAAAAGAATTCGGAATAATTTCTTTTGATAACGCTTCTCCGACGGCCCTGCCGACGATAACTCCTTTATTCCCGTAAAGCCATGCAAAATAATAAAACTCCAACGCACGTTTATCACGTTTAGATATATTTGACAATTTTCTTGACGGATATGCCCTTCTGTCGATTCCCAATTTTTGTCCTGCTTTTTTTACCAATGCAGAATTGACCACATCACTCCCCTCATCTAAAGAATGAATCACATGGTCCAATACCTCCATACGGTTTTTTTCCAAGCAGGCCTTCACCACATCCATTTCAAAACAAATATAGTCCGTATAATATACATCGGGATTCTTAACATTTGCCATAACATCTCTGTCATATAAACATAGGGCAGGCACATGAAATCTTCTCATCAACTGAGCAATTTTCTGTATGGAACTTTCACCCCGGGCATTAATTAAGCAGATGCCGTAGTAATCAAAATTAATTCCCAAAGTACGGGCAAAATAAGAGAAGGCACCATATTCGGTTTCTCCCTCCACTAAAACTGCACATTTCGCATATAAAGCTTCTTTTATTTCCGGAAAATGCATGATCAGATGCTTCTCTATTTCACTATCAAAATGAAATGTAACGCCGCAAGCTACCCGGACTTGTTCTTTCCTGTTTCGATATAAACGAATAATTTGACGATAGTCATCCACAAGAGCATCGGTAGAATGAGTCACTATGAACAGCTGTCCGTCAAGACCGTCCACCTTCAATATTTTTTGCAAAATATCTTTAAGAAAGGGGTCTTCATTGTTTAAAATGGCCCGCAAAAAGGATAAAATTGCTCTCTGCAAATAAGGGTGTAAATGAATTTCCGGTTCATCAATGCTGATCATCAACGGGAAAAATGATTGTCCATTTTTGTCATAAATAATAATATTCTCAAAAGGAATAGCTTTGCTCTTCTTTTTTTCGGAAAGATAAATCAATAAATGAGATGCCACCGCAAACATAAGCTTTATTGTATTTCCTAAAACAGGTCCGTTATTTTCAGTTCCGAAAACCAATTGTAACAGACGAGCGGCCGCTTCATTGGCATCTGTGGGTAATGTAATATTATAACCTCTGTCTTTCAGTACTTTTTCTATTTTATAGTAAGCATCTTTGCCGGAAGATAAATAATCTTTGTACAAATTAAAAATCTTCCTCAATTCATCTTCCGTAACCATATTGCGCGGTATATCATCAATTGCATATTCCAGATAAAAGAGACTCCTCATATATTCTAAAGGAAGGATTTCACCGGTATCGGAATTAATGAGATGAGGAATAACTTCTCGTACTTCTTGTCTGAGCTCAATATGTGCTGATTCTCCCATACCCATATCTGCTCCGGATAAAGTGAAGGATACACGAATCGGCTTTTCTTTATCCAAAAAATCAGATTCTCTGAATCCATATCCGTGAGTGGTACTTTTTAATAAATCAAGAAAGTTTGTCTTACCCAAATTATTATCTCCGACAATATAATTTGCACGGCTGTCAAAATAAAATTCTACATCTTTAAATGTACGATAATTTTCTATTCTTACATTGGAGATATACATGACTTTTCCCACCTCATCTTATTTATTTTATTATATCATTCTTTAAGGGGGCTCTGCCCGAAACCATGATCACTTGACCGGAAAGATCAAAAATGTATGACTGCAGTCCAATCTGTTTTTTACTTTCTTGACAAGGCAAACCGATCTGAGTATTTTGAAATAAAGGAGTTTATTATGAAAAAAGAAAAAAAGACGAATGTCATGAGAATATTAGATAAAGAACATATTTCTTATGTTGCAAAATCCTATGAATACAGTATCGATGATCTGTCCGGAGTTCATGCGGCAGCTGTGCTCGGATATTCCCCCGATATGGTTTACAAAACAATTGTTACGACAGGAGATAAAACCGGTCCGGTCGTATTTTGTCTTCCTTCTGAAAAAGAACTGGATTTAAAAGCTGCCGCCAGAATAAGCGGAAATAAAAAGATAGAAATGATTCACGTTAAAGATCTTCCGGCTATAACCGGTTATATCAGAGGCGGATGCTCTCCCATAGGTATGAAAAAACAATTTCCGACTTTTTTAGATATTTCCGTAAACGATCATAAGGAAATAAGCATAAGCGCCGGTCAACGAGGCCGTCAAATCATCATCGCGCCAAAAGACTTAATTCAATTAATTCATGCAACAACAGAGGATATCACACAGAAATAAATGAAAATTCCATAAAAAAACTGCTGCATTATGCAGCAGTTTTCATTTGGTGCCGAGGACCGGAATCGAACCGGTACGAATCTCACGATTCGAGGGATTTTAAGTCCCTTGCGTCTGCCAGTTCCGCCACCCCGGCATATGGAACCAGAAGAATATGTGGAGGCGGCATCCGGAATCGAACCGGAGATAAAGGTTTTGCAGACCTCTGCCTTACCGCTTGGCTATGCCGCCACATGGAGCGGAAAACGGGACTCGAACCCGCGACCCCAACCTTGGCAAGGTTGTGCT
>URAA01000046.1 GCA_900545785.1 uncultured Dialister sp.
GCTCTTCCGATCTTGCGCCGATCATCTTAAAAGGATTGGATGCCCAAAAGGCGGAACTTGCCAGAATTAATGCTTCCCCTCATCCGACGGCGGTGGAGAAGGGAAATGCCACTGTTTTGGAAGTGGCGGCAGAGATGTATCTCCGGGGGCTGAAATTTTTGCCCGTCGATTTGGAAAAATCCGATGCCACACAATTTTTGATGGAAGACGGAGGACTGAGGCCGCCCTTCAACTGTATTCCTGCCTTGGGAAATACCGTGGCGGCGGAAATAGTTAATGCAAGAAAAGAGAACGCTTTTACATCAAAAGAGGATTTGAAAAAAAGAGGAAAAGTCAGCCAAAGTATTATAGAAACGATGGAAGATATGGGAATTCTCCGGGGACTTCCCGATGAAGAGCAAATCGATTTATTTTCCTTTTGACAGACAAAAACTCCTTGCTTTATAGCAGGGAGTTTTTATTTCTTATCCGTGATATTCAAATTTCTGAGCAAAACATTTTTGCCCCGCCAGGAAAAGGCGTAGTCTTTATATTCTTTGATAAATTGCCGGTTGGATACGGACTCTAAAATATCTCGTGACAGATAAGGAATCCGCTCTTCCTTGATTTCAGGGAGCGGAGAGCTCTCGGCATGTTCGTTGAAAGGACAACATTTCTGACATTCATCACAGCCGAAAATGAGCGGCGTTCTTTTTATGATTTCTTCTTCCTTTTCCGTAAGATTTTCTTTCTTTTGGGTTAAATAAGATTTGCATGTCCACGGATTGAACCGATCCGGTGTAAGACAGTTTCCGGGACAGGTGCGGATACAGCGGGTGCAATCTCCGCAATCTAAAGAAAGAGGTTTGTCCGGAGGAAGTTCCAAGGAAGTCAGTATGGAGCCGATGGTGAAGTAAGAACCGTATTTCAGGTTGATCAAGCAATGATTCTTTCCGAAAAATCCGAGTCCGGCCTGATAGGCGAGCCATCGATCCGCCAAGGGAGACGTGTCGGCAACGGGGTAAAAATTTGCATCCTTGTGATCTTTTTTTACTTCAATAATGATTTTATCCAAGTAAGAACGGATGATTTTATGATAATCTTTCGTTCTGGCATAAAGGGCGATATTGGCATTTTTTTCCGGCAGGCATTTGTAAGGAAATAAAAATACAATGATCGATTTTGTATCGGGGAGAAGTTTTTTCGGTTCGATCCGCTGATGTATATCATCGGGAGTAAAAGGAACCGGTCCTGCCAAATGAAGTTTTTCCGGTAAAACCGGTGAAACAGGGCAGGTCATAAATCCGACGGCATCAAGACGGAAAGATTTTGCAATTTGCAGGATTGCTTCTTTGGCAGAAGAATTCATGAAATTCCTTTCAGAAAAAAAGAGCAGTCTTCCTGCTCTTATTGTTTAATCATTCTTCGGGAAAGCACATCGCTTACCCGTTCCGTCGGCATATCATCACTGTCGTAAAGCAGGCCTTTCGGACTTTTTATAATTAATTGGTCCATCAGATTTTGACGGATTAAATCATTTGTCGCAGACAGGAAAGCGAGACAAGCTTTGTCATGCTGTTCTTTTGAAATCAATCGGGAAAGACCGGGAGCTTTCAGTCTCTGCTGCAGAAACAGCTGATGAATGGCTTTCCAGCTTTCTTTTTTGGGACAGGCCCTGAGCATGACACATATGGTATATCCCTTATTTTTTAAATAGGAAATCAGTTCCATGGTATGTGCCACATTGTCAAGGGAACCTTCCTGTAATATATGGTAACGTTCTTCAGCAGCTCTTTGCAGAGTCAAATCGGATAAACGGGTACCCATTTCTCTGGAAAAATAGCTGCAATAATGACCGTATTTTTGCATCAGTTCTTTGGCGTTCGGATGAAAGCCGCGGAAATTATCACTCATGGACTGGATGATGTTTCCGTCATATTCTTCAATCAGAATGGAGGACATACGGGTCTTTCCCGAGCCGGGCTGGCCTGCAATGATGTAAGCCATGGGCTTTTTCTGCCCGCCGGTTTTACCCGATATAACGGAAGGCCATACGGTGGATTCAAATAAAGCGTCCATTTCTTCCGATGTAAAAGAATTGACCTTTGTCAAAAACTCTTTGGAAATTTTAACTTGGTTTCGGGAACGGAAAAGCTGGTCGGAGGTATATTTGGTTTCAATGGCATAGGCTTCTTCTAACATTTCGATCTGCTTATCCATAGATATACCGTGGCCCTTTCGGAGCTCGATTTTTGACATGGCACGGATTGTTTTTCTCCAAAGACGATAGAGGTTTTCCTCATCCTCTTTTTGAACGGCTCCCGGGCGCATGGTACAAAGTAAATTATGGATGGTCGTAAATATTTCCGAATTTACCTCAAGTTGTATCCCCAGAGGGGTAATTTCTGCAGATTCATGTAATTCTTTGACTGTTTGCTCGTCATAGGGCATAGCCTGTTACCAACTCCTTTTAATGATTGAATTCTGTTAAATATTTGATTCCATGATAGCAAAAGGGATTATTTTTGTCTATCAGTTTGATACAAAGATTGGAATTTTCTTAAAATTTTATATCGACCGGCGGCGGTGTAGCAAGGGCGGGGAATCGATTCCATGGTTTATCAAAATTTTCCAGACAATGCTTTACCGTTTTATAAGCTCCTTCGGCAAGAAGAGAACCGAGCACGGAAAAAGTCCCTCCATCCGTATAAACGGGCCCTTCCGGATTACAGATCAGGGTGATGCCGTCCGTACAGGTACCGGTAGCAACGGCCCCCGTATTTACATCGGCAATACCCAGATCTTGGAAAGCTGCCGTTTTTCCCTCGGTAATGCTGATGAGAGAACGAACCATGGTCCATTCGGGAAGACAGCCGTTGACAATGATCATGATGTTGACCGTTCCGACAGGGAAAAATCCGCCCCGAGATTCTTCATAAAGGGGCGGAGAACCTGCACGGGCAGCAGTTTTCTCGACTCCCCCGGTGGTAATTACATCCATCACCAGATCATGGAAGCGCAGCGTTTCATGGGAGTGCCATTCCATTTTGGCGGCAGTCAGAAGGGCACAGCTCTCTTCCGGAGGGTATCCGTAATCCAAAAGAGTCAGCCGCAAATATTCCGAAACGGAGCCGCCGGGAAATTGTTCGGGGGAAGGATAAAAAACAGTGAGTTTTTGATTGACCGAGTGAGTTATTTTTTTAAACCCGCCGCCGAAAATGGCGGTGGAAAGAGACCGTTGTTCTTTTTCAAAAGAAACGCTGAGATAAGTATCGGTGACGCGGAACAATCCGCCGGTTTCTAAGATAGAAGTTTTATTCATTTTTTCTCCTTTATTTTATTATAACAGGTCAAAGGAGGGGCCGCTCCTCTTCATTGAAGACACTTGGGAAATATGATAAAATTTAATAGTATTTTATGGTGAAAACGGGACTATTTCCGGTTCTCTATAGAAATGAGGAGTCATGATGATTATTCCCTATCTGGTCGTTTTTGCGGTCGCCCTTTTGTTTGCGGCGATCTGCCGGTTTATGATATACGGTTTTCCCGCCAATGATATAAAAGATTTAAAAGAAGTCGCCCCTGTAGAAAAAATACGGCCTGTACGGCCTAAAGTACAGAATCCTGTATTTGATAAAGAAGCGATACAACAGGCAATAGAAAAATCAAGGAAACAAGAAGCAGGGGATACGACACAAATTATTCCCCTTCAAAAAATCAGAACAGCGGCGCTTGCGGCAAATGATGATGAAAAAACGAAGATCATCAGCAGGGATGAGATGGTTAAAGCAAAGCCCGTGAAAAAAAACGAACAGGCAAACCCCGCCTTTTCTTTGGAAAAGGAACCGGAAATTTTGCATACTCCCGTAACATTGCCGATGCTTGAAGAATATTTCGTTCGTCATTTCCTCAATCAATACGGCGTTGTATCCCATATGGTAGAGCAGGATACAAGAACGGTAACGAAATACATCGTGGAGCAGTTGAATATGACGGTACAGGAAGCGGCAGATACGTTGACGCATATCATGGTGCAGGAAGCATTGCAGAATGCCCAACGTACCTATGTTATGATGCCGAATGAAACGGTTTTGCACATGGTGTCCGATGCTTTCAGCGATGTAGCCAGAGGGCATCGTTCGGAAACCAAAACTATTCTGGCCTATGATGCGTTAAAAGCGATGCCCCGAATGGAAGAAAATCAATTTCATGCTTTGGCTGTTCTTTTGCTTTTCCATTATTCCAGAAATACGGACAATGTAAATTTGGAAGCTTTCCGAAAATATACAAAAAAATATATTACCCCTCTTTTGGCAGATCTCCCTGATGAATACAGCGGTTACCAGCAGCTGGAATATATTCACTGCATATCGCTGAGCAATAAGGAAACGACTTTCGGACGGATGCTTTATGATTCATATCCTCTTATTTTTGCGTACCGGGGATGCATGAAGAGCGAATTTACTTCAGTAAAAAAAGATTGGCCGGAAAATTCTTTGGTCCCAAGTCTGTATAACTCTTATTACAAGCCGGCTGTCGTTGATGATTCATTACTTTCCCGTTTTTATGACGATATGGGAATTACCGATGAAAAAGACAGAGACAGTCTGAATAAGTTGATTCACACAAGACCGGTTGAATATGACAGAAAAGAATTGGCGTATATATTGGAAAAAATATCTCCTGACTTTGTCAAAATGCAGGAAGTCTGGGATACAAGCCTTTTGCGTCGTTCTTCTTTAACGCTTATGGGCATGTATATTGCAAAGAGCTGTATTAAAGCTTTGATTGGGGAAGAATTTGACTTATCCCACTGGATGTAAAAATATATAATAAGTAAAGGTGTTTTTGTCATCAGAGGCAGGGATATTATTTTTCCCTGCTTTCAAAAATAAAAAACATCAAAAGTTAATGGAAGAATCGAGTTGAATTGTATGGGTATCTTTGACATCATCGGGCCCGTCATGATAGGGCCCTCCAGTTCACATACTGCAGGGGCTGCAAGAATTGGTCTCGTTGCGCGGGAAATACTGGGGGAAGAAGTAACGGCGGCGACAATCACCCTGTACGGTTCTTTTGCCAAAACCGGGCACGGACACGGTACGGATAAAGCACTGGCGGCGGGACTCATGGGATACGCTCCCGACAGCGGGACTATTCGTGACGCACTGGTGATTGCAGAGGAAAAAGGAATTTCCATCACTTTCAATACATCGGCAAAAGATATGGGCCATCCGAATGTGGCGGAAATTCATGCTACGGGAAAATCAGGAAAAACGGTTACCGTGGTGGGCCGTTCCTTAGGCGGCGGACGCGTAAAAATCACAAGTATCGACGGTTATCCCGTAGAAATTACCGGAGAGGAATATACTCTTCTTACAAGACATAATGACGTGCCCGGCATCGTAGCCGATGTGGCCCGCATTTTGGCGGAAGAACAGGTGAATATATCCAATATGCGTGTTTTCCGCAAAGGGAAAGGCACGGAGGCGGTTATGGTCATTCATACGGATCAGAAGATTCCGACTTCGGTCATTCAAAAAATAAAAAATAAAAATATTACCAGCATCATGATTTTGGGGGTCATTTAAAAGAATTGCCATGAAAAGTTATCATTCTATCAAAGAACTGTTTGCCTTGGCCGATGAAAATCATTGCTCTCCCGGAGAAATTGCCTGCCGTCTGGAGGCGGAAGAGTCCGGCAAAGAATATGAGGATGTTTGGGAACGGATGAAAAAAACGATTCCCATTTTTCGAAAGGCTATCAAGATGGGGCTGGCGGATACGAAAAAATCTGCCAGCGGGCTTGTCGGCGGGGATGCAAATATCCTGTTTATGAAAGAGAGCCGGTTTTTGAGCCCCGTCTGCAAACGGGCCTGTGCATATGCGGTGGCAACGGCGGAAGCCAATGCAAAAATGTTCCGTATCGTCGCCTGTCCCACGGCAGGATCCTGCGGCATCTTACCGGCAGTTATTGCAGCAGTATCGGAAGAGGAGAACTCTACCTTAAATGATGTGACCCGTGCCTTATTTACGGCAGGAGCCATCGGGCGGGTTGTTGCGGAAAATGCTTCCATAGCGGGAGCGGTCGGAGGCTGTCAGGCCGAATGCGGTACGGCGACGGCTATGGCGGCAGCGGCGGCAGTCGATTTACTCGGCGGTACCACCCGCCAAATGGGAGATGCGCTTGCATTATCCTTGAAAAATATTTTGGGACTGGTCTGCGATCCCGTGGCGGGCCTCGTAGAAGTTCCCTGCGTCAAGAGAAACGGATTCCATGCGGTTCATGCACTGGTGGGAGCGGAAATGGCAATGATGGGAATTCACTCCGTGATTCCTCCCGATGATGTTATCGAAGCCATGGATAAAATCGGAAAACTTATGCCCCATGCTCTGAGAGAAACAAGCCAGGCCGGTCTGGCGGTTACCGATACGGGCAAGCGAATTACTGCCGAACTGACTAAAAAGAGCGCGATGTTTACAAAATAAATTATGGAAAAGATATCATTTGCAGTGATGTAAGCTTGATAAATTAAATAAAATATAAAAAAGAAATCCTTCTTGAATGTCAATGTTCAGAAAGATTTCTTTTTCAGTTTTTCTGTGCAAAAATGTTGTACCTGCCGCAGATCAGAAATGTTGCATTTTTTTATAAAGGCATTTCATTTTACTTTGTAAATTGACGGTTCATATAGTATAATAATAAATCATAAATTTGATACAATGTTTCCCGCTGCCGATAAAGCGGACAGCCCCGATTATTTCTATAAGATTTATTCTTTCTGAATTTTATTGACAGATCATTGACAGATGAATCATTTATAGCTATAATAAACTACGTTGTCGGGGCATAGCGCAGTTTGGTAGCGCACTTGGTTCGGGACCAAGGGGTCGCAGGTTCAAATCCTGCTGCTCCGACCACCATATGCGGGTGTAGCTCAATGGTAGAGCGCTAGCCTTCCAAGCTAGTTACGAGGGTTCGATTCCCTTCACCCGCTCCATTTTTTTTGCTTCTCCGGTACAGGGGAAGCATTTTTATTGCAAAAATGTTTTGCCCCTCTTGTTATGATCCTATATAATTAAGAAATAGAAGATTGCTGAATAAGGAGTGGAATCTATGGGCTTTTTTGACAAAGCAAATGAATCAAAGAGTCCGATCGGCCTTTTGCGGGCCCATATCGGGACTTTCATGTATTATGTTAAAATGGGCGAGCAAAAATTTAAGGATAAGGAAGAGATTCATGATATCTTTTACGATATGAATCAGACGAAATTTCTTCTTGATCAGGCGACCAGAGGTTCCCTCTATGAGTTTAAAAAACGCATTGACGATGTTCTTTGGGATGCGGCGGTCCATAAATATACGGAAGATATGGAAAAATTGAAAGCCGCACTTTTGAAAGCCGTCGATGAAGAGCATATTGAAACAGCGGAAAAAACCGAAACAAGCGAGCCGGAAGAACGGGAAGAGGAGAAAGAAGAAGAAAAAGGCGATTGGAAAGAAAATATAAAAAATGAAATGAATGCTGCGGAAGAGGAAGAAAGAAAAAGGCAGGAATCATCGAAAAATCAAATCAAAGAACAGCAAAAAGCCGATCCCCGGAAAATGACGGAAGAGGATTGTCGGGAGCTCTGGAAATTAATTAAAAATATGGATGTGGAGTTCAAAGAAATGAAGCAGCTTGCCGATGACTGGTTTTCCGTCAACGGTAAAAAAAGCGGCTGTCTCGGAATGGCGGCTTTTATGATTCTGATTCCCGCAGGAGCCGTTTTCGGTATTTTATCTGTTTTTTAAGGAATCGTACGTCCCCTTGTCTTTTATCATTTTTTTATGATATATTTAATTTAACAAAGGGTTATTCGGGAGGTGGCATAATGTCAAAACACATTGTTACGATCAATCAGTCATCATTGCAGGATTCCATCAAGTTTGAAGGCTGCAGCGAATGTCAGACTTCTTGTCAATCTGCTTGCAAGACCAGCTGCACCGTCGGAAATTTAATTTGCACGGAACGGGAAGAAGCTGAAGAAGCTTAAGTTTTTGGGGTACTCCCGGTGATTGCCGGGAGTTTTTAAATTGTACAGGGAGCCGGAAATGGATTATCATATAAAACCCATGATTCATCGTTTTCGTCAAAACGGAATGAATATCGTCATGGACGTAAACAGCGGAATCATTCATGTCACGGATGAAATCACCTATCAGGTGTTGGGCATATATAAGGGTGATAACAGGGATGACGTATTTGAAAAGTTGTCGCCGGAGTTTGAAAAAGAAGAATTACGGGATGTTTTGGACGATTTGGATGATTTGATTGCCGAAGGTTCATTATATGCACCGATGAGCAAAGACTATACAATGGTTATCGAAGACAGGCCGATCATTAAAGCATTATGCATCAATATTGCTCATGACTGCAATCTGCGTTGTAAATACTGCTTTGCCGGACAGGGCGGATACGGGCAGTGGCGGATGCTTATGAGTTTTGATGTGGCAAGAAGAGCGGTTGATTTCCTCTTGGCTCACAGCGGGCATAGAAAGCACTGTGAACTGGACTTTTTCGGAGGAGAGCCTCTGCTTAACTGGCCTGTCGTAAAACAGACCGTCGAATATGTACGCCGTCAGGAAAGAAAACATGATAAAAAAATCAAAATGTCTCTTACGACCAACGGGATGCTTCTTGACGAGGAAAAAGTCAAATATTTAACCGATAACCATATCAGTCTTATCCTTTCTTTGGACGGCCGGAAAGAAATGCATGATTACATGAGGCCCGGCGTACATGGAGAAGGTACATATGATCAGATTTTAAAGAATCTCAAGTATTGTATCAGCTGGCGCAACGGGGAAGAATACTATGTAAGAGGTACTTTTACCCGGAGAAATATGGATTTTACCGCCGATGTGGAAGATATGATTGATCACGGATTTCCTGCCGTTTCCATGGAACCGGTGGTCGGTGATGAAAATGAAGATTATTCCATTACGGAAGCGGACTTGCCGCGAGTCAAAGCGGAATATGATAAATTGGCAAAGTTTTTTATAAAAAGAGAAGAAGAAAAAAGACCCTTTTTCTTTTTCCATTTCAATATGGATCTGTGGCGCGGCCCCTGTCTTCCCAAGCGCCTTCGGGGATGCGGAGCCGGGCATGAATATTTGGCGGTCGTACCCAACGGGGATATTTATCCTTGCCATCAATTTGTGGGGCGGGACGGCTATGTCATCGGAAATGTTTATGACGGGCTGAAAAACATGCAGATGATGAAAGATTTCCGAGCCAATCATGTATTCAGCAAAAGCGAATGCATAGACTGCTGGGCAAAGTTTTTCTGTTCCGGCGGCTGTCATGCCAATAATGAATCGTACGGGGGAGATATTCATAAGCCCTATCATATTTCCTGTGAAATCCAAAAGAAACGTGTAGAGTGTGCCATGATGATCCAAGCATACAATAAACTGCACTCTCCGAAAGTTATGCATCAGCCGGGAACCAAAGCGGCGGCAAAAGCATAAAAAGTAAAGACAAAAAAGAAATAAAGGCGGATTTTATCGTATCGAAGAGACTTCTGTTTGCGCGGAGGTCTCTTTTAAATTATAATAAAGTAGATATATTAAGACATAACATAGGAAAACAGAGCAAATATTTATATGAAGGAGGAATTCACAATGAAAATGAAAAGAATGGCAGCATCATTACTGGTGGCATCCATGATCGGTGCAGGTCTTTATACAAATGTCGCTGCCGCCGGACTCGGAAGTATCTTGGGCGGCGTGATTAAAGTCGGCGGTATCGGATTTTTAGTCGATAAGTATGGCGAATCCATTAACAGCACCATCAATTCCGTGATGATGAAGGAAGGCGCAGGGACGAATTACGCGACAAAAGTCGTTCCTATTATCAGTATTGGGGACAGCGGCCATATCGGTGCTGCTCAAGTCATCGGAGATGCCGATCAGGTGGAGAAAGTAGAAGCCGTAGGACAGCTTGAAATCGGATGGAATGACAGACTTTTCCGTATCAAGGGACTGATTCCCATGAACAGTAAAAATCCGACAAATTTCAGCCGGGTACAGGGTGTAGGCGTTTCTGCCATCATTGATGTGAAGATCTAAAAGGAGAATTATATGGTGAAAAAATCTATTCTTGCAGCAGGAATCTCTCTTTTCATGGCTTTTCCGGCGATAGCGGCAGAACCGGCCACCATCAACGGCAGACTGGATCGGGTGGAAGAAATCGTTTACGGAGAAACGCAAAGCGGTTCCTTAGTGGACCGTATTTCTGCTGTAGATAGTGTTGTTTATGGTCATGGAAATACGACGGGATCCGGTTTGGACAGCAGGATCAGCAATGCTTATGCGGATGTGGTCAACAGCGGAAATGACGCATCGCCCTCTATTTCTGCAAGAGTAAATGCACTGGAATATTATTTGACCGA
>URAA01000047.1 GCA_900545785.1 uncultured Dialister sp.
AGTCCGAGTCCCATAACCGTTGCCAACGGCTGATCTATCAAAACCGTTTTTCTGGCACCGGCCGCAACAGATGCTTCCAGTAAAGCTCTCCGTTGAACACGGGATATCCCCTTCGGCACACACATCAACAGACGAGGATGAAAAAACATTCCTTTTAAATAAGATTGATTGATGACCGAATTCAGAAGATATGCAGCAGTTTGATAATCTACAATGGCACCGGTTTTCATGGGATGAATGATTTCAATTCCCTGCGGCGTACGCCTTTCCATTTCTTCTGCTTTGGTTCCATAGGTAAACATTTCATCCGTTTTTTTATATCTGGCCACAACAGAAGATTCCGGAAATACCAGTCCCTTGTTTTTTAAGTAAATGACAATATTGGATGTTCCCAAATCCACACCGATATCTTCCGAGCCGAAAGAACCGATCCAATCGAAAAAAGAACGTTGTATCACCGGCGACTTTTTGTCTGGAACAATTTTATCAGTCTTCGTTGACACGAACAATGTCAGCTCCTAACCCTTGTAATTTTTCTACGAGATGATCATAACCTCGATCAATATGATGTAATTCTCCGATTTCAGTTTGTCCGTGAGCAGCCAAGCCTGCCAGTGCCAAAGCAGCTCCGGCACGTAAATCTGTAGCTCTTACGAATGCACCTTTTAAAAACGGTACACCTCTGATATGGGCGGTTCTTCCTTCTACGTCGATGGAAGCTCCCATTCTTCTCAATTCTCCGACATGCATGAATCGATTTTCAAAGACGGTTTCCGTCACCTTGCTTATGCCGTCGCCAATCGTTAAAAGAGCCATAAATTGAGCCTGCAAATCGGTAGGGAATCCCGGATAAGGCAATGTTTTTATGTCGGTAGAACGAATTTTCCCGTCGCTGATGACTCTCACACTGTCAATATCTTTAATCACTTTTATACCGGCTTCATTCAGTTTGGCCAAAAGAGGTTTTAAATGTTCCGTCAACACATTAGAGATAACGACGTCTCCTCCCGCCATCGCAGCGGCAATCATAAAAGTGCCCGCTTCGATACGATCCGGAATAACTGTATGCTCCACACCGAATAATTCTCTGACGCCTTCCACGCGAATAATATTAGTGCCGGCACCTTTGATATTGGCTCCCATACTGTTCAAGAAGGTTACTAAATCGACAATTTCCGGTTCTTCTGCGGCATTTTCAATAACAGTTTTACCCTCAGCAGTAACAGCAGCCATTAAAATATTTTCTGTGGCTCCTACACTGGGGAAATCTAAATATATGGTATTCCCCTTCAATCCCTTCGGTGCACGCCCTTCGACAAAACCATTGCCTACTTGAATTTCCACCCCCATGGCTTCAAAAGCTTTCAGATGCAAATCAATAGGGCGGCTGCCAATCATGCATCCTCCCGGCAAGGCAATTTTGGCATGTCCCATTTTAGCCAAAAGAGGCCCCATGATCAGAAAAGAAGCTCTCATTCTGCTCATCAGTTCATAGGAAGCCTCCGCTTTATTTAATTCGGAAGCATCAAAAGTAATGCGACGTTCCCCTCGAGTCACTTTCACTCCCAAAGACTCTAAAACACTGCAAATGGTAATGACATCATCTAAATTGGGAGCATCTACGATCGTTGCAGGCGTGGAAGGAAGCAGAGTTGCTACAATAATCGGCAAGACTGCATTTTTTGCACTGGATACATGCACTGTGCCGCGAAGCGGATGTCCGCCTTGAATAACTAATTTTTCCAAAAATATCACTCCAATATCTTAAAGACTTATCTTATTCTATTTCACATATCTTATATTATAAGGTAAAAATCAACCGTATCATAGCAAAAATATAAAATGTTTTCAAGACGCCTTTGAAAAGCGGTTTGCTATAAGAAAAATAAATAAAGAGGAACTATACGATTTCAGTTCCCCTTATTATGTATGATTAAATTTATTCATCAAAAGAAAATCATTTAATTTCCGTCTTCTTTCTTTTGTTCCTTTTTTGCCTTGACCGCTTCTTCCAATTCTGTAGCTGCAATGACACACAAAATATCATGTCTTGTAATAATCCCCACCAAACGATTCGGCTTCTCTACCACCGGCACTGTTTTTAAATGTTCATCAATCATAAGATTCATGATTGTTTCCATATCCGTGTCGGGAGTCACACATCTGACCTCTTTTGTCATCAAATCGGAAGCTTTGGTTGCCAACAGTTTTCTGAAAGACTTTTCATAACGTCCGAAACCGCAATAATAAATATTGGCCCCCAGTACATCCAAATAGGCGGGAATTCTGGGTTTTACCTTTTTATACAAGAGATCCCCTTCGGCAACAATTCCCAAAAGCTCATTATCATCTCCCGTGACAGGAACGGCACTGATAGGATGCGTGGCAAACAGACCGACCAGTTCATGCACGGTCACATCCGGCGGAATACTGAAAACATACTTTGTCATAAAATCTTTTGCTCTCATTTTTTTCTCTTCCATAAGATATCCCTCCTGTCATATACTTCTTAATTATATTTTAACCAATTCCTGCCGATATGGCAAAAAAGATATTTTCATACTCATTTTTAATCGGAAAATATTTTCTTCAAAACAAGGTTATTTTCATCCTGTATCATTCGTAATCCTCATAATTTTATAACATAAGAAATTTTCCGTTCCGACAAAAAACGTTCTTTCAAGAAAAAAATTGAAAGAACGTTTTTTCATAAGTGATACGGTTCATGGCGATTGATCTTCATCGCTCTGTAAAGCTGTTCAAACAAGAGCAACCTCGCCATTTGGTGCGTAAAGGTCATAGGTCCCATGGAAATCTTCAAATCAGCCCGTTCTCTGATATTTTGCCCGTTTCCGTAAGGTCCGCCAATCATAAAATAGAAATGACCGGTCCCTTCCACTGTTTTATTCTGTATCCACTTTGCCAATTCTTCGGATGATAATGCCTGACCTTTCAGATCCAATAAAATGACACAGTCAGATTTTGTAACAGATTTAAGAAGTTTTTCTCCCTCTTTTTCCATCACTTTTTCTTTCATTTTCAACGATGGATTTTCCGGCATTTTTTCTTCATCCTGTTCCACCACTTCTATTTTTACCAAGGGACCCAGTCGTTTTTCATATTCTTCAATACCGGAACGCATCCATTTTTCTTTTATTTTTCCTATAACCAATAAAGAGAACTTCATTACTGATCATTCTCCGGTGCAGATGCCAAAATAATATCCGTTTCATACTTGCTGTTATTGTGTTCATACACAATGGTCACCTTATCACCGGGACGATGAGCATCAATCGCATCTCGCATATCTTTTACGGTGGCGATGTCTTTTCCGCCGATAGTCATAATATAATCACCCACCCGTATATCACTTGCACTGAGCGGACTGTTTCTGACAATTTTCATAACAAGTACGCCTCCGTCATGATCCCACTGATATCCGTAACGGGATGCAATATCTTTATCAGCTGCATATACGCCCAGATAGGCTCTTGTTACTTTACCGTAAGCGATAAGTTGCTCAATGATCCCTTTGGCTTGATTGATAGGAATGGAAAATCCCATTCCTTCCACGCCTTCTTTTGAAATTTTCGCACTGTTGATCCCCACTACCTTGCCGTCGGCAGTAACCAGTGCGCCTCCGGAGTTTCCGGGGTTAATGGCTGCATCCGTCTGTATTAATTTAAATCTCTGATCAATATCGTCCAAAGAGCGGTTCAAAGCACTGATGACTCCTACCGTAACAGTCCCTTGGAATTCCAAACCGAGAGGATTTCCGATTGCAATGGCGGTCTCTCCCACCTGCAAAGCATCTGAATCTCCCAGAGCGGCAACAGGCAGATTGTCTCCTCCGTCAATTTTCACTACTGCCAAATCAGTAGAAGGATCCGTACCAATCACTTTTCCGGGAACTGTCTGACCGTTTGATAACGATACATTGACATCCGTCCCGCCGGCAACAACATGATTATTCGTTACGATATATCCTTTTTTATCAAAAATAACTCCGGAGCCCACACTCTGACCCACGTTGATCCGGCGATTAAAAATATCCCTGTCATAAACTCTCGTCGTGATACCGACCACGGCGGGCCCTACTTCTTTAACTGCTTGAACGATCGCCGTATTTCTGATAGTCGGTAAATCCTGCAACTTTTTTTGTTCCGTTTGCGGGAATGTATAGCCGGCAGCAGGATTATTTCCTTTATTCTCATTGCTGAAATTTCCATTGAAGAAACAGCCGCCGACTCCGCCTGCAATAACTAATGCAGCAGCCAGCAGCATCAATCTTTTCTGTCCCAATTTGAATTTCGGTTCCTTTTTTTTCGATTGCAAACCCTGCTCTTTCAGCTGCTTGTCAAGATCTTCTCTATCCATGTTAAACCTCATTATGAACTCATTTATATTTAAATATTTCATTTATTATATCATAGTAAATGTCTGCATACAGGGTTCGATAAAAAACACCTTCCCGGTCAGTTTCTCTGATCAAGAAGGTGTTTTCCTATTTTTTATTTTGCAAAATCGGTTGCTCTTGTCTCACGAATGATGACCACTTTTACTTGCCCCGGATATTGTAATTCTTTTTCAATCCGTTGCGCAATATCATGAGAAAGAATGATCGCCTGATCTTCATTTACCTTTTCCGGCTTAACGATGACCCGCAATTCGCGTCCTGCCTGAATCGCATAACAACTTGCCACACCTGCAAAAGATTTGGCAATATCTTCCAGCTTAGTCAAACGCTTGATATAGTTTTCTAAAGTTTCTCTTCGTGCACCCGGTCTTGCCGCGGAAATGGCATCTGCCGCAGCTACCAAGACAGATTCTACATAAACGGCTTCGGTATCACCGTGATGAGAAGCAATTGCATTGATGACTTGAGGCGGTTCTTTATATTTTTGTGCAAGCTCAACACCCAATTCAACATGGGTTCCTTCTTGCTCCCGATCAACTGCTTTTCCTATGTCATGAAGCAGACCGGCACGCCTTGCAATATCTGCATCGGCCCCCACTTCTCCTGCTAAAATCCCGGAAAAGTAGGATGTATCTATGCAGTGCTGAAGTACATTTTGACCATAACTGGTACGATATTTCAAGCGGCCGAGAATTTTCACCAATTCAGGATGGATTCCTCGGATTCCGCATTGAAGAACTGCTTCTTCACCGGCTTCCCTGATTGCCTTGTCGACTTCTTTTTTGGTTTTTTCCACAACCTCTTCAATTCTTGCCGGATGAATACGTCCGTCTTTTATAAGATTCTCAAGCGCCAGTCTGGCTATTTCTCTGCGAATCGGATCGAAGCAGGATAAAATAACGGCTTCCGGTGTGTCATCAATAATCAAATCAACACCGGTCAATGTTTCAATAGCCCTGATATTTCTCCCTTCTCGTCCGATAATACGTCCCTTCATTTCTTCGTTGGGAAGAGAAACTACGGAAACGGTCGTTTCCGAAACCGTATCCGCCGCATTTCTTTGGATGGCAGCAGCTACAATCTCTCTTGCCTTGTTGTCGGAAATCGCCTTGATCTCTTCTTCATTTTCTCTGATCCGTACTGCTTTTTCATGCGCTAATGAATCATTCACCGTGTTTAAGATCATCTCTCTTGCCTGATCACGCGAAAGCTGGGAGATTTCTTCCAACTTCGCCTGTTGGGCAGCATAAAGAGTTTCCACTTTCTCTTTCTGTGCTTTTACCTGACTTTCCTTTTTAACCAGTGACGATTCTCTCTGTTCCAGATTATTGCTTCTTAAATCTAAATTGTTTTCCTTTTGTACCAGACGCTGTTCGTATTTTTGTAACTCTTCTCTTCTCTCGCGATTTTCTTTTTCTACATCTTCGCGAAATTTATGAATTTCTTCACGAGTTTGGACCAATGTTTCTTTTTTCAAGGTTTCGGCTTCACGCAGAGCATTTTCTCTCGCTTTTTCGGCCTCTCCTATGATAGACTGGGCTTTTTCCTCTGCAGATCCTATCCTTGCCTCAGCAATACGTTTACGTAATAAATATCCTATTCCTGCACCTACTGCCGCAGCAACAATGCAGAAAACAATTATATAAAGTAACAATTCATCTTTTGTCAACTGATTCACCTCTTTTCTTTTATTATTTATTATTCATCAAGAGAAAAAACACTAAAAAAGTACAACCTTTCGATTGACTGTTTTAATTCTAGAGTTTTTGCTTTTTATTGTCAAGATGTTTCAATTCTCAGAACGCCGATAAATTCGATATCTTCAGTATCTTATGAACTATTTTTGCTCCTTTAAAGAATATGGCAAGTATTCAAATCCATCCGGATCCGGCGGTTATCCCTTTGCCGGACCGGGCAAGATTAAAGCTCGGACAGTCTGCTAGCTGCAAAATAAACGACTGAATGTACAAGATGACACAGTTCATTAATATCAAAATCATATTAAAATATCACAGGCTTTGAAGAAATCGCAATATCGATCCGATAAATATTATTTCACAACTCCTTCGAATACATCGCCTTCTTTTTCGGGAATCCAAAGAGGCGTATCGGGGAAACGCCAGCGGAATTCATAAGAAGGTACCCAACGACTGCCGAAAGCATGCATGGAAACAAGCACCGTGCTTACCGTAACCGTTTCCAGAAAAGCTTTTACTCCCCATTCTCTTGCAACAGCCTGCCTTGCATCTACGGGGAAGAAAGCGATATCCACCTTTTTCTTGTTTAATTTCTGTAATTCTTTAAAATATTCATCTCTTGCCAATAAGTTTTCTTCATCACTTTCTCCGGCCCAATGCCACCAGTTTAAATCACCGGCATGAAAAATCGTCATTTCCGGATGAATAATCCAAAAAGAACCGCCTGCATCGGTAGATCCGTACATTCTGACTTGGAATTCATTAACGGATGTAAATTCTCCCGGATTCAAATAATGGAGCAACAGGGGATTTTTAAGGGATAAGGAGCAGTCGCTGTGAAGGAAATATCCCGCCGCTTGATTTTCATAACGACTTATATCTGAATTAAAGTGATCGGCATGAAAATGACTGACAAAAAAATATACCGGTTTATCTGATTTTTTTAAAACTTCATCTAACTTGCCTTCCGGATCCATATAATAATCAAACACAAGAATCGTATCTTCTAACTCACAAATAAAACCGCTGTGATGGAGATAAGTAATTTTAAAATTTTTCACAATACTTTCCTTTCTGAACCCTCTCAAGAATTCAATTCGCTTTTTTATGTTTTGCAGACGTATAGATTTTTATCATAATGCAATTTGCATATAAAACCGTATAATAAATTATAGCATAAGAAAAACATCCTGCCGAAAGGAGCTTTTCTTATGTCCCATGGCTTTCACCAAAAATATCGACACTATATCAAATTGATATACATTGCTTTTTCCTTTGACTGCTTCTCCTTCCCTTAGTAAAATATAATCATACTATTCGGAAAGAGATTTATGAAAGGAGAATGGAAAATGGTTACTCATGATACTAAGCATCATATGTTCAAAATTGAAAATCCTCAAGGCGATTCATATCTGGAATATACTTTAGATAATAACCGTTTTACCGTCCTCCATACAATTGTTCCTCCTGCATTTTCCGGTCAGGGGCTGGCGGGGAAATTGGCTTCTGCCGCTTATGACTGGGCATCCTCTCAAAAATATGAAATTAAGTCTGAATGTTCCTATATGACGGCATGGCTGAAGCGAGAAAAGAAACAATAATTTAATTCTTTTCTTTATAAATTGATAACGGATGCGGTGAAACTGTTTTTATTTATAGATAAGTAAGGTCATTTACATGTACAGCTCTTCTTTGTTTCAATCAATAAACACCTCAAAAGGTGATCAATATAAATTGGATGTTGTTGTTTCACATTTTCTTGATTTGATGCAAATAAAATCAAGAAATTTATATGAACATTCTATTCGCGTGTCTAATTATTCTGCCGCTACAGCTGTCTATATGCGCCTTCCCACCGATGAAGTCCGTTTAATACGCTATGCAGGATTGCTCCATGACATCGGGCTTATTTGCATTCCCGGCTCCACCTTGGACAAAGCACCCTATCTTTCAAGAAGAGAGCTTCAGTTATATAAAAAACATCCTGATTTAGGGGCCAATATGCTTGAAACCTGCCCCGGATGCCGAGACTTGGTTCCTTATATCCGTTTTCATCACGAAAGATGGGACGGCACGGGATTTCCGAAGCATTTAAAAAATGTAAATATTCCGCTCG
Organism: uncultured Dialister sp.; assembly: GCA_900545785.1. Taxonomy (GTDB): domain Bacteria; phylum Bacillota; class Negativicutes; order Veillonellales; family Dialisteraceae; genus Dialister. Next base: position 8,231 of record URAA01000047.1, read on the forward strand.
GTGCCCGGATTATTTCATTATCCAGTTATTATGATGATGTGATTTACTCTTCGCCGGACTTCAAGAATAAATCCAAAGCTGACGTCACAAGAGATATTTTCAGCGGTTCCGGCATCTTATTTGACCCCGATGTTACTTCCGCTTTCTTAAAAGTTATTTTTCACAATACGGATATCAGCAATTAATAATTTTCTTTAATCTGTCCGCTTAATTTTACACAAAAAAGCCTCCTAAAGTCAGATTTTTAATCCGACTTTAGGAGGCTTTTCATATTGAACGTTTTTTGTAAGCAATCACGGCAGTCCGTCACTCATTAAGTGAGCGTAGTGTTCCTGTATTTTTTTCGTCACATTTCCGATTTTTCCATCTCCGACAGGTTTCCCGTCAATAGCAAGTACGGGAATAATACCATCAATCGAATTTGTCAGAAATACTTCTTCCGCATTCATCACATCTTCCAATTTCACCGGATCGACCGTTTCCTCGATCGTTGTCACGCCCGCTGCGGGTGCTACACGGGAAAGGACTAACGAACGGGTAATTCCCCGGATCATATGTTCATTGGTTGCCGGTGTCCAAATAACTCCCGCTTTTACTATGCATACATTGGAATGAGACGCTTCCGTCAAAAGACCGTCTTTAATAAAAATGGCATCATAGGAACCTTTTTTCTGTGCTTCCGCTCTTGCAAGCATATTATTTAACTGATTAAGGCTTAAAATATCGCTATGGTGTCCCCGATCATCTTCCATAATAGTACACGTAACTCCCAGCTGCGCCTTCGCAATACTTTCTAAATTGATGGGTTTTGCATATACGAGAACATTCGGCTTAAGTGCATTTCTGGCAGGAATGGAAAAATTATGATCATCGGTACCGCGGGTAACGATAATTTTCACATATCCTTCTTCTATTTCCGATTCTTCTACAACAACTTCTACAATTTCCGTAAATTCATCCGGAGCCGTCACCGGACGGATCCCCAGCAGACGCATGGAACGATATAGTCTGTCCGTGTGGTAAGAAAGTGCAAAAGGATGTCCTTTATAAATACGTATCCATTCATAAGCACCGTCGCCAAATTGAAGCCCTCTGTCATCTGCGCTGATAATTTGTGAAAAATCATAATAAAAATTGTGATTATAAAAAATAGTCGTTTTAGCCATAATTCTCACCTCTGAACAAAAAAATTTATGAACTGTCCGGATAATTTTATTTTTCTTTCATTTCTTTTATTTTTTTAATAAAAAGAGGCATAAATTCTTTCAAGTCTGCCACCACTGCATAGTCGGCAATCTCCATGATCGGCGCCTTTGCATCTTTATTGACAGCTACCAAAATATCGGGATTTATGGCACAAATATGCTGCATCGCTCCGGATATTCCAAAAGCAAAATATACCTTGGGCGAAACTGCCTTGCCGGTTTGTCCGATTTGATGCGTCTGACTTTCCCAACCGATTTCTGCAATAGGACGGCTGCATCCGACAGCTGCCCCCATAAGTTTTGCCAATTCGTAAAGTTGATCCCACTCTTTTTTTGAATGGAAGCCTCTCCCTCCGGAAACAATGATTTTCGCATCTTCTACAGGATTATCATCCGTAACGGCAGGAATCACTTCCTTTAAAATGGTGCCTAAATCATTTTGTGTCAAAAGTACCGGTACATCAATCACATTCCCCTTACGAGAATTATCCCTTACGGGATACGGAAATGTTCCGGGCCGAATGGTTCCAACTTGCGGTCGATAATCAGGGCTGATAATATCTGCCATAATATTTCCTCCCATCGCGGGACGAGACCATACCACCAGCTTATTTTCTTTGTCTACCGATAATTCCGTCACATCCGCCGTTACCCCGCATACCAATTCCGCTGCCAAACGGGGTGCCAAATCGCGACCGTATGCATCGGCTCCGAAGAGAACCGTATCGGCTTTCCTATCTTTAAAAAAGGATGCCAGTGCCTTTTGATAAGCTGCACCGTCATAATGTGAAAGAACGGGAGAGTCAATAATATACACAGAATCTGCACCCAGTTCAATTAATTCCGCCGCCGATGCTTTGAGATTATGTCCCATCAGTACAACAGATACATCAGAGTCCAATTCGGCAGCAAGCACTCTTGCCTCTCCGATAAGCTCTCCCGTAACTT
>URAA01000048.1 GCA_900545785.1 uncultured Dialister sp.
CGCTCTTCCGATCTTCTATACTTATATTCTTATATCCTTTTTTAAAAGCTTTTTTTACCGATTTTTCCGCTTCTGTTGCCGTATGCCGCCTTCCTATTTTCTTCAGCAGAGTATCCTCATTACTTTGTACTCCCACGGAAAGTCTGTTGATCCCTAAATTAAGTGTTTCTTCCAAATATTCATCATTCATATCGCAAGGATTCATTTCCATTGTAATTTCCGCGTTTGAAGAAATATGAAAATGTTTCCGCAATGTTTTCATAATCACTTCTAATTGCTCAATCGATAAAGATGACGGTGTGCCTCCCCCGAAATAAAGAGTGTCACACACCCTGTCTCCGAAATCTCTGCTTTTGATTTCTATCTCTTTAGTCAATGCGGAAATAAAAAGTTCCGTCGGCATCTGACCTACTGAATAAAAGCCGCAATAGTGACAGCGGCTTCTGCAAAAAGGAATATGTAAATATAAACCTAAAGTATTTGAATCATTCATCTTTAAGTACCGCCATAAAAGCTTCTTGAGGAATTTCAACACTCCCCACCTGCTTCATGCGTTTTTTCCCTTCTTTTTGCTTTTCAAGAAGTTTCTTTTTCCGGCTGACGTCACCACCGTAACATTTTGCCAAAACGTCCTTTTTATAGGCTTTTATCGTTTCTCGTGCAATAATTTTACTTCCTACTGCAGCCTGAATAGGAACTTCAAATTGTTGTCTGGGAATGATTTCTTTTAATCGAAGTGCTAAAGTTCTTCCCCTTGATGCGGCATTACTTCTATGAACAATGACCGAAAGGGCATCAATCAGATCACCGTTCATCAAGATATCCAATTTAACCGCATCTGTCTTTTGGTATCCGCTTAATTGATAATCTAAAGAAGCATACCCTTTCGTTGCAGATTTTAATTTATCAAAAAAGTCAAAAATAATCTCAGAAAGGGGAATTTTGTAAGATAAATCCACTCGCGTTTCATTCAGATAGGACATCGTTTGAAATTCACCGCGCCGATTTTGAACAAGCTCCATTACATTTCCCACCATATCGGAAGGTACCAATATTTCCACTTTGGCAATCGGTTCCTCAATATGTTCAATCTTTGTCATCGGCGGCAGTTCTGCAGGGTTATCGACAGTGACCATCTCTCCGTCGGTTTTATACACATGATAGATAACGGAAGGCGCCGTCGTAATCAATTTCAGATTGTATTCTCTCTCCAATCGTTCCTGAATGACATCCATATGAAGCAACCCTAAAAAGCCGCAGCGGAATCCGAATCCTAAAGCTTGCGAGGTTTCAGGTACATATTCTAACGCAGCATCATTTAACTGCAATTTTTCAAGAGCCATTTTAAGTTGATCATAATCTTTACTTTCAATAGGATATAAGCCGCAGAAAACCATAGGCAAAGCTTTTCTGTATCCCGGAAGCGGTTCTTCCGCACTGTTTTCCGCGGATGTAATGGTATCTCCTACGGCACAATCACCTACCGTTTTTATACTGGCCGCCACATAACCTACGGATCCGCAAGGCAAAACATCCGTCACTTTGGGAAGAGGTGTAAAGTAACCGACCTCTGTTACCGTATAAACCTTTCCGGATGACATCATTTTTATATCCGTTCCGACTCTGACTTCACCGTCCATGACACGGATATAAGCAATGGCACCTCTGTAGGAATCAAAAATGGAATCAAAAATCAAGCCTCGAAGAGGTCTTGCGGAATGATCTTCCGGCGGCGGCACCGATTCTACAATTTTCTTCAAAACCTCTTCCACATTTTGACCTGTTTTCGCACTGACCGGAATCGCTTCCGACATATCCAGTCCGATTACATTTTCCACTTCCTCTTTTACACGCTCTATATCAGCACTCGGCAAATCAATTTTATTAATCACAGGTATAATTTCCAAATTATGATCCAGCGCTAAATACACATTCGCCAAGGTTTGTGCCTGTACCCCCTGTGTGGCGTCAATGATCAGAATTGCTCCTTCACAGGCAGAAAGACTGCGAGATACTTCATAATTAAAATCCACATGCCCCGGGGTATCAATCAAATTTAATTCATAAACTTCCCCGTCCGTATAAGTATACATAAGTCGTGCAGACTGTTCTTTAATCGTAATTCCCCGTTCCCGCTCCAATTCCATAGTATCCAGAATTTGTGCTTCCATATCCCTTTTTTGTACAGTTCCGGTCATTTCGATCAACCTGTCTGCCAACGTAGATTTCCCATGATCAATATGTGCAATAATAGAAAAATTTCTGATATGTTTTGTATCCATTAAATTCTCCCGTTTCCATATATTTCAATTTTTTTACTTAAAACTTATAATTCTATATTATTATATCAAAATAAAAAGGATAGCTGTACCATAAATGATAAACCGAAGAATTTATCAATGACACCGGCTAAATGCAGTAATTCAGAAAACCTCATTTATCTTGAGAAAATCGAGAAAAGAATATAAAATTATAGAGGGGTAGCTTCACATTTTTATTTGATAGAATTTCTTGACAAAAATAAAAACTGCCTCTCCTGAAGCAGTTTTTATTCTGGTGGGACTATTCAGATTCGAACTGAAGACCTCTTCGATGTCAACGAAGCACTCTAACCAACTGAGCTATAGTCCCATATGTTAAATTATTATACATGAGCCGTTTTCAAAAATCAATTTACTTGTTACATTGATTCCCCACAGAAAAAACTGCCGTAAAAAGCAGTTTTTTAGGTTATAATTTATTTTCTGATTGTAAGATATTTTTAGCGGCTCCCATAATGGCCAGCAAAGCATGTTCAAATACGAGTCCTCCCTGGAAATACATAATATAGGGGGGACGGACCGGTCCGTCGGCAGACATTTCTACGGTGGATCCTTGTACAAATGTTCCTGCCGCCATGATAATCGGATCCGTATATCCCGGCATGGCTCCCGGAATCGGAGTTACATCAGAGTCTACGGGCGACCGGCTTTGTATCGCCTCACCGAATCGGCACATATTTTCTTCTGATCCTAAAGTTACCGCTGTAATCAGGTCCGTTCTTACATGTCCCGGTTCCGGTGTTACATCAAATCCTATTATTTTGAAAACTGCCGCACAAAACTCCGCACTCATCATCGCTTGCCGTGTTACATGAGGAGCCATAAACAATCCTTCAAAAAACGGACGATAGCTTGCTGCATAAGAACCCATTTCAGCTCCTAATCCGGGAGCTGTCCAAGTATGTGCACAAAGTTCTACCAAGTCTGCTTTCCCGCAAATATATCCGCCGGTCGGTGCCAATCCTCCTCCGGCGTTTTTAATCAGAGATCCGGCAATAATATCTGCTCCCGATTCAAGAGGTTCTTCCTTGCAGGTAAATTCTCCATAGCAATTGTCGACAAAGCAAATGGTATCCGGATTTTTCTTTTTAACTGTATCAACAATTTTTTTGATATCTTCGGGAAATAAAGAATCTCTGAGCATATACCCTCGGGATCTTTGTATTTCAACCAGCTTGGTATTCTCATCAACAGCCGCTTCTATGGCTTCCAAATCATAGGTATTTCCTTTGAGCGGAACTTCTTTGTAATGAATACCCCGTTCTATCAGATTTCCCGGAGCATTGCCAGTAATTCCGATAACACTCTGCATTGTATCATAAGGAGCCCCCACTGCCGAAATCATTGTGTCTCCCGGCTTTAAAAGTGCTATAAGAACCGTTGCCAGTGCATGGGTCCCCGAAACAAACTGAGGGCGGACCAGTGCTGCTTCACCATGGAATATATCACACCATATTTCCTCCAGCTTTTCTCTTCCCGGATCGCCGTATCCGTATCCGTTCGACGGTGCAAAATGATAGGCCGACAGATGATGATTACGAAAAGCAGACAACACTTTTTCCATATTGTAAAGAGAGATTTCTTTCATCTCATGAAAAACAGGTGCACAGAGTTCAAAAGCCTCCTGTTGCACCTTTTTTAATTTATCATTCATTAATAATCAGATCCTTTGTATGGTAGAGATCGCATGTTTATAAATCAGCTGCGATCTGTTTTCACTCACCAAAAGTACGGTGAAGCTGTCAAATGACTTCACTTTTCCTTTAAGTTGTACTCCGCTTAATAAAAATATACTTACCGGTATATTTTCTTTTCGCGCTTCGTTTAGGAATGTGTCCTGAAGGTTCATTTTTCCTTCCATATCTATTCTCCTCTAAACCATGAACTGACATAGGTCTCAATTTCCCTGAACCAAATGTCGTCGGCACCTCGCCGTTCCATCCAATGAATGTATGGCATTCTTTTATACCATGTGAGCTGGCGCTTAGCAAAATGACGTGTATTTTTCGCTATGAGAGACTCCGCTTCCTCAAGCGTCATTTCTCCGCGGATAACGGGAATCATTTCTTTATAGCCAATCCCCTTCAATGCCTGAGCATCTTCGGGAATTCCTTTTTTCAAAACGGCTTCTACTTCTTCCTTAAGCCCCTTCTCAATCATTTCATGGACTCGTTTATTTATTCTATCATATAAAACCATTCTGTCCATAGTTATCCCTATGACCGGTCCGTCATAGACCAACGTTTCTGATTTGCTTTCACTAAGGGAATACCCTGCTTCCATAAGATCCAGCTTCCGTATGATTCTCCTTGTGTCCGTCGGAATCTCTTCTCCCGGCGCTTTATCCTGAAGCTCTTTTATAAGTGCATCTTTTCCTTGTTCCCTGTAAATAGAACTCCATTTATGACCTTTTACTTTAGGTGAAAAATGATAACCTTCCAATAATCCTTGTATATAAAGCCCCGTACCTCCTGCAAGAATCGGTATTTTCCCCTTGTCATTTTCAGCGGAAATATAAGCACTTGCCTTTTCTTGGAATAGCGCGGCCGAATACGGTTCTTCCGGCTCCAAACAATCCACCAGATAATGCGGCACTCCCCGGCTCTCTTCTTTTGTTACTTTGGCAGTTCCTATGTCCATCCCTTTATATATCTGGAAAGCATCTCCGGAAATAACGGCACTGTCAAATTTTTTTGCCAAATACACTGCCAAATCAGTTTTTCCTGAAGCAGTCGGTCCTAATATGGTTATCAGCTTTTCTTTTTTCATAAGTCAATTACTCCGTACGCTGTAGACTGCCCCTTTTTATTATATATTTCGGTAAATAATCCTGAGCGGAAAATTTTAGAAAAAGGACGCTCTTTTATAATAATTCTTTTTCGTGCGACTCTCATCGCTTCTATAAGTGTTTCTTTTGTCAATTCATCATAATGGGCAATGTGCCGGAAGCTTTCCACATTATTCATCTCTCTTTTCACGGGATGTTTGAACATGGTGTCAAAATATATGACATCAAAACTTCTATTCTCTGCTTTTTCCAAGTATTCACGAAAATCAACATGCAACAAACTTATTTTTCTTAAGCCTTCCGTAATCGTTTCATTTTTATCGGCAAATTTCTCAATTCCGCTTTTACCTATTTCATAAAGAACCCTGCTTTTTTCTAGAGAAGTTATTTTACCTTTGTCCTTCAAGTAGTAAGAAAGAACCGTTGCGTCACCGCCGTGCCCGAAAGTGCAGTCCAATAAATCGTGACAATCATCGGGAAGAAGACTGCAGAGTCTGTCAGAATTTCCTTCTTGAAGGTTTTTAATACGTAAAACAGCCGTCCCCAAATGAAATTTATAGATGCCTTCTTTCGTCCAAAATACCGGAAGTCTGCGTCCATATATCAGAAATCCTTCTATTTCATATCTTTCCGACATTAATGAGAGCAATCCGCTTCGTTCAAAATAAGGCATATTCATTTCTTTTGATTTAAGGGATGCAAAAAATATTACTTTTTCATCAGGCTTTAAGATGGTAGTTATTCCTATTTTCATGTTCTGTCAAAAAGCCGTCCTAATTCTTCGGGTGTAAATTTTACAATAGTGGGACGGCCGTGCGGACATACAAAAGGCCTTGTGGTATGAAACAGATCCGTAATAAGTTCTTTCATCTGCCTTACATTAAGAGTATCTCCTCTTTTAATGGCTCCGCGGCAGGCCGCATAAGCCATCATTCTGTGGCGCATCGTCTCCGGAGATGTCATATTATTTTCATGAAAAGCTATAAGAATATCTTTAATTACTCTTTCCATATCACTTTCAGAAAGATCTTCCGGCGCACCGGTGACTCGTATCACATCAGGACCTGCCTGTTCAAAAGTAATACCCAATCGTTTTATTTCTTCCGTCTTATCTGAAAGCAAAACCAAATCGTCACTCTCCACATGGATAAGATAAGGAATCAGCAGCTCCTGTACAGGAATACCTTCCGCCCTTGCGGCTAAACGATCATAACGTATCCTTTCATGTGCCGCATGCTGATCGATGATCAATAAATTATTCCCGTATTGACAAAGAATAAAACAATCTGCTATTTGTCCGAGGGGTATTGCCGGCACCGATTCTTCTTTTTTTTCTTCAAAAAGAGGGGGAGAAACATTCACTTCTTCAGATACGACATCAGTAAAAATGGAACTCTTGGATAGAATTTCTTTTTCTGTTAACCCGGAAGTAAAACTTTCATTTCCGACTGCACCCTTATTGTCGGAATTTTCTCTTCTTTCCTTGTTTTCCGCCTGTTTTGCTCTATAGTTTGACGGATTTTCCCCCCATGAAGAATATTCTTCCTCTGTTGTCTTTATAAAATCCTGATGATGCAGTCCTATATCATTCTTTTCTGTAACTTTATCTTCCACGATTGCCTTTGATAAATCCAATTCATCCGTCTGATTGTCATGTCTCGGGCTTTTGATCATGTCTTTCACAATAGAATCGGGAGCCGTCTGGGAAGTCAAAGTTTGCAAAATCGAATGATAGACCAATCGGAATATTTTTTGTTCATCCGAAAATTTAACTTCTCTTTTTTGCGGATGAACATTTACATCCAGTCCTTCCGGCGGAAGCGTGAAGGATAATATCATGACGGGATAGCCGTTTTTGGGCAATAATGAATGATAAGCATTATCCGCCGCTTTTGTAATTATCGGATTTTCTACCACTCTTCGATTGATAATAATGGTTTGGTACTGCCTGCTGCTCTTAAGCAATGACGGCTTCGATATCATTCCCGAGAGCAAAACATCTTCCCCTTCTCCCTCCACCTGCAGCATTTCTCCTGTTGTTTTTGTACCGTAAAGTGCGGAGATTACATCTGCCAATCGTCCGTTCCCCGGTGTTTCAATGACATTTCTTCCGTTATTGATCAATCGGAAAGAGATATCAGGATTGGCAAGGGACAATTTTCCGATCATAGAATTAATGCGGCTGCTTTCTGTACGTTCCGATTTCAGAAATTTCTTTCTTGCAGGAACATTGTAAAACAACTCTCTTACTTCCACCGTCGTCCCCTCGGGTGCTCCTACGCTTCTTTCCTTTCCTACACTCCCTCCGATTACATCAAGAGCGATTCCTTCCGCATCATCCGCTCTTCTTGTGGTAATTGTGGAACGGGAAACGGACATAATGCTTGGCAGGGCTTCTCCTCGAAAACCTAAAGAAGATATATGATAAATGTTTTCTACACTGGATATCTTGCTCGTTGCATGACGGACTACTGACAATCTCACATCTTCCGGTGACATGCCGCTTCCGTCATCGGTCACTCGAATGTAACTCATGCCTCCGTCGGCAATTTCCACTTCAATATGGTGAGCTCCCGCATCTATGGAATTTTCAATTAGTTCCTTCACTGCATTAACCGGTCTCTCTACTACTTCTCCGGCTGCAATTTGATTGGATGTAACTTCATCAAGTATATGAATAAAAGGCATCAGCTTCCCTCCTTTGCCTCTTTACTGAGTCTGAACAGAATTTCCATGGCCTCTATAGGTGTCTTGCTCATAACATCTAAATTTGCCAACTCAGAAATAATCGGAGATGTAAATAATCCCAATTGCGGTTCTGTTTGCACCGGTGCATCAGGTACCGTCATAAAATTCCCTTCTTCCACTTCCAGATTCCCCAATATTTCATCTGCTCTTTTCAATAAAGATTCCGGAAGACCTGCCAAACGGGCTACATGGATGCCGTAACTTCTGTCGGCACTTCCCGGAACAATTCTTCTGAGAAAAGTAATATCTTTCCCTCTCTCTTTTACAGTGACGGTATAGTTTTTTATTTTATCACTATGAGATGCCATATCCGCCAGTTCATGATAGTGAGTGGCAAAAAGTGTATATGCATGTATTTTTGAATCTACATATTCCACCACCGCTCTGGCTATACTCATTCCGTCATAAGTGCTGGTTCCTCTACCTATTTCATCCAGTAATATCAAGCTGTTTTTCGTCGCATTTTTTAAAATATAAGATACTTCTTTCATTTCCATCATAAATGTACTCTGCCCCGTGGAAATGTCATCGGCCGCTCCCACTCTTGTAAAGATCCGATCTACCGGTGCAAAAGAAGCGCTTTTGGCGGGAATAAAAGAGCCTATTTGTGCCATGACGGTGAGTATGGCAACCTGCCTCATATAGGTCGACTTTCCTGCCATATTGGGACCGGTTATGATCAATATTTCCTGATCACCATGATTTAATTCCGTATCATTCGGAACAAACAGTTCGTTTTTCAGGGCATGTTCCACCATGGGATGCCTTCCGTCATGAATAGAAATATAACCTTCTTTCCCGCTTATTATTTGAGGACAGGTGTAGCGATCTTTTAAAGCTGTTCTTGCCAAACTGGAAATACAGTCTAAAGCGGCCAGTGCACGAGCTGTTTTTTGCATATTCGCAATTTCCGGTCGAATTTCAGCTTTTACGGCCTGATAAATCTGAAGTTCCAGTTCTTCCATTTTTTCTTTGGCGGATAAAGCCTTAGATTCAAACTCTTTTAACTCTGGCGTAATATATCTTTCCGCATTGACCAGCGTTTGTTTTCTTATATAGTAAGCAGGAACAGGAATTTTATTTGCATTTGTTATTTCAAAATAATATCCGAATACATTATTGAATCCGATTTTAAGTTTAATTCCCGTTTTTTCTTTTTCCCGTTCTTCCAAGTCGGCGATCCATTTTCTGCTGTTTTCCGACAAAGATCGAACTTCATCCAATTCAGAAGAATATCCTTTCCGGATATATTTTCCGTCTCTGATATTCCCCGTTCCGTTTTCATTCATGGAACGATCCAATAAATCATAAACGGATGAATGATATGTGATCTGACTGTTGAGCTTTTTAAGAATAACAGAAGATGCCCTCCCGATCAGATCCTTAATTTTGGGAATCATTCCCAAAGAAGCTTTTAGAGCAAGCAAATCTTTAGGTGAAGTTGTATTGGCTTCAATTCTGGATAATATTCTTTCAAAGTCAAAAACTTGAGACAATAAATCTTCCAACTCAGAGAGCTCGGTCATATGATTTGTCAGTTCTTCTATCCCCTTCTGACGGAGTATGATCCGATTTACATCACACAACGGACGCTCCAGCCATCTTTTCAACAATCGGGCTCCCATGGCCGTATGGGTGTGATCCAGGATTTCAAGAAGAGTTCCTCGCCTGCCTCCGTCTCTCATATTTCTTGTAATTTCCAAATTACGAAGACAATCTTCTCCCAGTATAAGAGAGCCCTCTTCCCGAATCGGCATAACCGAATGGAATTCCGTAACATCAGATTTCATGACTTCTTTTAAATATGTACCCAGCCATGAAATCACATGACGAACATTTTCATTCTCCAAATTCTCTGCAACCGCCGGAACAGAACCGGTATTTTCTTCCTCTCGGCGCGTCAAAAGGCAATTCCCAAGCCGAACCCGGCAATAGGAATATATTTTGGCATACATATCATCACTCACGAAGCAAATGGCTTCCGATGGTCTGTAAATAGAAAGCATATCAAAAAAACCGTCCGATTCTTTCTTTTTATCCCAACTGCCCCATCGGCATTCTCCTGTCGAAATATCAGCCAGTACGGCATCCATCTCTTTTTCTGCTTCATAGATGTAGATCAAATAATTATTTGATTTATCGGATATTGAATTTTCGAAAAGAATTGTTCCCGGTGTAATAACACGTATAACATCACGCTTAACCAATCCTTTTGCTTTTTTGGGATCTTCCATCTGCTCACAGA
>URAA01000049.1 GCA_900545785.1 uncultured Dialister sp.
ACGACGCTCTTCCGATCTCTTCTCTTCAGAAAGAAAAAGAAGAAGCGATTTCCTCTCAGAATTTTGAAAAAGCCGCAGTTTTGAGAGATAAAGCAAAAGATTTGTCGGAAGAAATAGAAAAATTGAAGGGAGATTGGAAAGGTGCCGATCATGAACATTTAATAGTGACTGAAGAAGATATTGCTGAGGTGGTTGCTAAATGGACCGGAATTCCGCTTCAGAATTTAAGACAAAAAGATTCGGAAAGATTACTGCATTTGGAAAGCGAACTTCATAGAAGAGTTATCGGACAGGATGAAGCGGTTAATTCCGTTGCAAAAGCTATTCGAAGAGCACGGGCCGGTCTTAAGGATCCGAAACGTCCGATCGGTTCCTTCTTATTTCTCGGATCTACCGGTGTGGGTAAAACCGAATTGGCCAGGGCGCTTGCCGAGTCCATGTTCGGCAGTGAAAAGAATATGATCCGTTTTGATATGTCCGAATATATGGAAAAACATGAAGTCTCCCGTCTTGTCGGAGCACCTCCCGGATATGTAGGATATGAAGAAGGCGGTCAGCTGACGGATGCCATTCGCAGAAATCCATACAGTGTTATTCTTTTTGACGAAGTAGAAAAAGCGCATGCCGATTTCTTTAATATCCTGCTGCAAGTTTTGGATGACGGCCGCTTGACGGACGGACAAGGAAGAACGGTAGACTTTACAAATTCCGTCATTATCATGACAAGTAATTTGGGCTCACAATTATTGAAAAATAAGGACAAAACTATGGGATTCCTGACCGGTGAAAGCAAGGACGAAGTCGGTTTTGAAAAAACAAGAGAATCCATATTAGAGCAGGTTAAAAAGAGTTTCCGTCCGGAATTTATCAACAGAATTGATGAAATTATCGTGTTCCATCCTCTTTCTAAATCAGATTTGACCGAGATATCCAAATTGTTACTTAAAAATGTGGAACAAAAATTGGAAAGCCTTCATTTGAAGATTGAAGTAACCGATGCGGCAAGAGATGCTTTGATTGCGAAAGGTTCTGATTTTGAATACGGTGCCCGCCCGCTGAAAAGAGTCATCCAAAAAGAAATTGAAGATCCTATTTCCGAATTGATTTTGGAAGGTAATTTAGAAGGAAAATCAACGATCCGTGTGGGTGTCGATGAAAAAGGCAAATTAACATTTGTAGAAAATTAAAAAATAAGATTAAAAGTTGTATAATGGACATAAGGAACTGTTCTTGTGTCCATTTTTTTGTAATTGAGGTTTTTATGAGCGGAAATTCAAAAGAAAAAATAAAGTATATATGCAGTAATTGCGGCGCCAATTATATAAAATGGATGGGAAGATGTACTCATTGCGGCGAATGGAATACTCTTGAAGAGTATATTGAACCTGCTCTTCCGAAAAATATTCTTTCATCGTCGCCATCAAATCAGAAAAGACCGATAAAATTGTCTGAAATCGAATTGAACGGACAAGAACGGGTTATTTTGGAGATGCCGGAAATTGACAGACCCTTGGGGGGAGGGATTGTTCCCGGATCTGTAATTCTTTGGGGCGGCGAACCGGGTATCGGTAAATCTACATTGATTTTGCAAATTTGTAATGCTTTTACGGAAAAGAATAAATCCGTACTTTACTGCAGCGGAGAAGAGTCGGAAACACAAATTAAAATACGGGCTGAACGACTTCAGGTAAATACAGAAAGATGTTTGGTCTATGGTGAAAGTAATTTGGAACAAATCATGGCGGAAGCGGACAGACTTAAACCGGACATGATTATTATCGACTCTATTCAGACTATCTTTATGTCCGGCCTTGATTCTGCCATGGGAAGTCCCGCACAGATTAGAGATTGTACCGCCTCTTTGGTTCGTCTTGCCAAAGAGAAGGGGATTACCGTCATGATTATCGGACATGTGACAAAAGAGGGAAATATTGCGGGTCCCCGGATATTGGAGCATATGGTAGATGTTGTATTATATTTGGAAGGGGATCGGAGTTATCAGTTTCGTGTGCTGAGAACGGTAAAAAACAGATTTGGTTCTACTTCCGAATCAGGCTTATTTGTTATGGAAAGGAACGGATTGAAAGGGATAGAAGATCCGTCAAAATATTTATTGAAAGACAGCGGGAATAATCATACGCCGGGAAGTACGATTGCATCCTGCATGGAAGGTTTACGTTCTATACTCATAGAGATACAGGCATTGACTGTCCATTCCATGCTTTCCATTCCGCGCCGTATTTCTTCAGGATATGATTTTAATCGGCTGATCATTTTACTTGCCGTTCTCGAGAAAAAAGCTAAAATACAGTTTTCATCGGATGATGTGTACTTAAATGTGGCCGGCGGCTATAAAGTAAAAGAAACGGCAGCTGATCTGTCTGTCGCTTTGGCTCTTGTTTCTGTCAAATATGATATTTCTATAAAAGAAGATATGATTGCCTTGGGGGAAATCGGATTAACCGGAGAAATTCTTCCCGTTTCAAGAATAGAAACTCGTCTGAAAGAAGCGGTGAAAATGAATTTTAATTATTTCATTCTGCCGGAACGAAATAAAAAAGATGCTCTTCGTTTTTTTGAAAGTCATAAAAAGGAACTGCTAAAAAATATAATTTTTGTAAGAAATATTAATGAAGCGATAGATTATATAAAGTGAGGGTTCTTTCAAGGCCGCTCTGATTCTCAATATAAAAAAAGTATGATATTATAATTGTTATCTGAAAGTGTCAATAAGCAATAATTAATTGGTTATATTTATGAAAAAAAGGAATTCATAAAATGCCTGAGAAAATATTAAAGGTCATATTTATTTTGCTCTTCAGCGTCCTCGGCATTGTTTTGTCTACACAGACGGAACCGTTACTTACCGCTGTTATGCCCAAAAATTTTTTGACAGAAACAGTGTTAGGGATTACCGTATTGTCGCTGGCAATTATGTTGATAGGCGCCGTAATCGGAGCTTTTATAGGGATTTTCATAGCTCCCTATCTTATCAAAAGTCTTTTCGCCTATACTTCCAGAGTTGAAAAATCTTTATCTTCCATATCGACACAAGATTTGCTGATTGGAACGGTAGGTCTGTTTTTAGGACTTATTATTGCCAATTTGGTTGGTCTTGCCTTCGGTAATATTCCCTATATAGGGCCCTATGTTTCTGTTGCGCTCAGTATTGTTTTAGGGTATATAGGGATGCATCTGGCAATTACTAAAAAAACCGAATTTGCCGGATGGTTCCACTTCAGGTCGGAAGCGGGAAATAAAAGTAAAAAAGGAAATGAACGAATCGGCAAATTACTGGATACAAATATCATTATTGACGGTCGTGTCATTGATATTTATAAATCCGGTTTCTTGGAAGGACCGATCATCGTTCCTGTGTTCGTGCTGGAAGAATTACAAAAAATTGCAGACTCTTCCGATGTTTTAAAACGGAACAGAGGCCGCAGAGGACTTGATATTTTAAATCATATAAAAAAAAGCAAGGGCGATATCCAGATTATTACGGACGATTTTGAGGATATATCTGAGGTTGATTCCAAATTGGTCAAATTGGCAAGGCTTAAAGGATATAAAATTGTCACCAATGATTATAATTTAAATAAAGTGGCGGAATTACAGGGAATCCCCGTTTTAAATATCAATGATCTGGCAATTGCGGTCAAACCAGTGGTGATACCGGGTGAACAAATTTTTGTTCAATTGGTAAAAAGCGGTAAGGAAGAAGGGCAAGGTGTCGCGTATTTAGAAGACGGGACAATGATTGTTGTCGAAGACGGAGCACAGGCAATAGGGACGGAAGTTCCCGTCATTATTACCTCTGTCCTTCAAACTGCGGCCGGTAAAATGATATTTGCTAAATTGGAAAGTGCTTAATATGAATAGTTTAATACTTGTTGCAGCGGGACAAGGGACAAGGATGGGAAGTTCTGTCAATAAAGTTTTGATGGAAATGAACGGACATCCTTTAATTTGGTATACCTTAAAAAATATATATGACAGCCGGCTCATAGATGAATTGATACTTGTCATCAGAGAAGATGAAAAAAATGCTTTTAAGGAAATTGTAAAATCATTTCCGAAGAAATTTTCCATTAAATGGGCTGTCGGTGGAAATACCAGAGCAGAGTCCGTCAAAAGCGGTCTGTTGCAAGTTTCGGATAAATCGGAGAAGCTTTTGATTCATGACGGAGCACGTCCTTTTGTCAGCGGAGAAGCCATTGATAATATTTACAAAAAGATTAACGAAAGCAATCCTGCCGCCATTTATGCTGTTCCATCGACAGACACGATTAAAAAATCTGACGGTTGCAGAATTGAAAAGACAGTGAATCGAATGAAGTTTTATCGGGCACAAACTCCGCAGGGAATTTTAACGAAGCTTTACAAAAAAATTTTATCGGATAAAACCTTTGATTACTCTGAAATTACTGATGATTCTTCCATTTGGGAACAAAAAAAGATACCCGTTTCATTATTGGAGGGCAGTGAACAGTATTTCAAAATCACGACTTCCGAAGATTGGAAAAGATTTGCTATGATGATTTCGCCTGCACCTTCCGTCCGAATCGGGCAGGGGTATGATATTCATCGTTTTGATGCCGAAAGACCATTGTATCTGGGGGGGATAAAAGTATCCGACCGTGACGGATTGGCGGGGCATTCCGATGCGGATGTGCTTATTCATGCGGTGATGGACGCTTTGCTCGGTGCCGCCGGGTTACCTGATATCGGGCATTTTTTTCCTGACACGGACGAAAAATACAAAAATGCTTTCAGCTTAGATTTATTAAAAGAAGTGGGAACGCTTCTTTGTCAAAAAAATTATCGGATCGGCAACATTGACACCGTCGTTATTGCAGAAAGTCCGAGACTTTCGAAATATATTGAAAAAATGAAGGAAACTATGGCGTCTGCATTGCATTTGAATCCGGAACAAGTTAACATAAAAGCAACCACAAATGAAAAAATGGGAGCTATTGGTCGAAAAGAAGGTATTGCAGCCTTAGCATCAGTGATACTGTTTGGGGGAATGTATAATGGATAAACCTTTTAAAGTTCGTTTTGCACCTAGTCCGACAGGACCGTTTCATATCGGAGGAGCCAGATCTGCTTTATTCAACTGGCTTGCGGCTCGTAATCAAAAGGGAAAATTCCTTGTCCGCATCGAAGATACGGATTTAGCAAGATCTACAAGAGAATCGGAAGAAAACATCAAAGACGCATTGAAATGGCTGGGGTTGGACTGGGATGAAGGCATCGATGTCGGTGGCGATAACGGACCGTACAGGCAGACAGAACGTTTGGAAATTTATCACAAAGAAGTGGAACGGTTGCTTTCTGAAGGGAAGGCATATTATTGCTATTGTTCTGCTGAAGAATTAGAAGAAAGCCGTAATAAACAATTAGCAGAAGGCAAAACTCCCGTTTATGACAATCATTGCCGTCATTTATCTGCCGAAGAAATTGCCGCCTATGAAGCGGAAGGAAGAAAACCGGTTATCCGTCTCCGTGTACCTGAAGAAGGTGTATTTTCTTTTAATGATATGGTACGAGGACATGTCGAATTTCAAGCCTCCGGAGTAGGAGATTTTATTATTGTGAAATCCGACGGCATTCCCGTCTATAATTTTGCTGTAGTGGTAGACGATGCTCTTATGGAAATAACACATGTTATTCGTGCTGAAGAGCATTTATCAAACACACCGAGGCAGATTGCAATCTATCAGGCATTGGGCTATGAAATTCCAAAATTCGGACATATTTCTTTAATATTAGGTTCCGATCATAAAAAAATGAGCAAACGCCACGGAGCGACTTCCGTTGATGAATATAGAAAAATGGGATATCTCCCTGATGCAGTTGTCAATTATTTGGCTCTTTTAGGCTGGTCTCCGGTGGGAGAACAGGAAATATTCAGCAGGGAGGAATTAATTTCCCAATTTTCTATGAAACGTGTATCTGCAAATGATGCCATATTCGATATTGAAAAATTAAATTGGATTAACTTCCAATATATGAAAAAGTTGTCCCCTGAAGAATTATTGGAAATCGCGCTTCCTTTTATTATCAATGCCGGATATGTTACATTACCGCTTACGGAAGAAAAGAAAGATTGGCTGAAACAGGTCGTCTGGCTGGTAAGAGATCACCTGTATTACGGAGCGCAGGTACCTGAAAATGTAAAAGTATTCTTTGAAGACTTGCCTGATGTCGAAAATGAAGAGTTGCTTTCTATTATGCAACAAGAAACAAGTATAAAAATTATTAAATCTTTTGCAGAAGCACTTTCTCGATTGGATGTCTTTGATGAAGATTCAATAAAAAATTGTTTTTCCGGTGTAATGAAAGAGACGGGAATTAAAGGAAAGGCTGCTTTTGAGCCGGTAAGGATTGCACTGACCGGTTCGACCCATGGGCCCGGTTTATACACACTGATTGCTCTTTTTGGAAGAGAAAAGGCGATTAAACGTTTAGAAGACGGATTCAAAGCTTGAAATTCCTGAGTTTTATGTTTATGCAAAGGCGGGATTCCTTGAATTCCGCCTTTATTTTTTGTAACTATTGACGATAATGACGATAAATTATACAATGTAGCAAATATATATGCATCGATGAAACGAGGGAATTTTATATGGATTTTGAACTGATAAGGAATGCGCTGCCTATTTTGCTTTTAGGGGCAGGCGTTACTATCGAAATTACTGCATTCAGTGTGGCAGTCGGCTTTTTTATCGGATTATTTGTAGGGATAGCACGAATTTGCCAATTCAAAGTATTAAGAATTCTTGCCGCCGTTTATGCGGATTGCATCCGAGGAACACCGCTTCTTGTACAAATATTTTTAATTTACTTTGCACTGCCTATGGTGACCGGTCAGAGAGTAGAACCTTTTATTGCTGCCATAGCCGCATGCGGAATAAACAGCAGCGCCTATGTTTCTGAAATCTTTCGTGCCGGTATACAAGCCATCGATATCGGTCAAATGGAAGCGGGGCGTTCTTTGGGAATGTCTTGGTGGCAGACTATGTACTCTGTCATTCTTCCTCAAGCCATCAGAAATATTCTTCCTCCTTTAGGAAATGAATTTATTGCCATGCTTAAGGACTCTTCATTGGTATCGGTTATCGGCTTTGAAGAATTGACCAGAAGGGGCCAGCTTATTATTGCACAAACCTATGGTTCGTTTGAAATATGGATGACTGTAGCTGTTTTATATTTAATAATGACACTGGCGATTTCCAGAGTGGTCGCTTTATTAGAAAAGAGATAAGTATGGAAGAAAAAAAGTATTTGATTGATATTAACCATATCAGTAAAAAATTCGGCAATCTGGTCGTTCTTAAAGATATAAGCTCTAAAATAAAAGAAGGCGAGGTCGTTGTTGTCATAGGGCCTTCCGGATCAGGGAAAAGTACATTTTTACGCTGTATAAACGGATTGGAAACGGTTACGACCGGTTCTGTGACTTTCGATAATATGCTTTTATCGGGAGAAGCAAATATTAATGCGGTAAGAACAGAGGTTGGAATGGTTTTCCAAAAATTTAATCTGTTTCCTCATATGTCGGTTATAGAAAATATAATGCTTGCACCGGTGAAAGTAAGAAAAACATCTAAGGCGGAGGCTCGCGAAAGAGGAATGCAATTATTAAAGAAAGTAGGATTGGAAGATAAGGCAGAATGCAAACCGGCGCAACTGTCCGGCGGACAGCAGCGTGTCGCTATTGCCAGAGCATTGGCTATGAAACCTAAAGCGCTCTTGTTTGACGAACCTACTTCTGCATTGGATCCTGAAATGGTGCATGAAGTTTTGGATGTTATGAAAGAAGTGGCTGCCGAAGGGATGACCATGGTCGTAGTAACACATGAAATGGGGTTTGCCAGAGAAGTGGGAACCCGGGTTTTATTCCTTGATGAAGGTCGTATTGTCGAGGAAGGGACACCGGATGATCTCTTCAACCGTCCGAAGGAAGACCGGACGAAAAACTTTTTATCACAAGTATTATAAATATTTTAGATTATGATTGACGCCTTTCAGATAATGTGATATTGTTGATTTATGTTCAAATTGGACATTTTAGTAGTATTTTTAGGAGGAACATTTTATGAAGGGTACAGTTAAGTGGTTCAGTGCAGACAAAGGCTTCGGCTTTATTGAAAGAGAAGAAGGCGGCGATGTTTTCGTTCATTACTCTGCTATCCAAACCGAAGGTTTCAAAACACTGAATGAAGGTCAGAAGGTTGATTTCGACGTCATTGAAGGCGAAAGAGGCCCGCAGGCTGCTAACGTAAGATTGGCAGACTAATCACTTACTGAAGCGATAGAATGCAAAAATCTGAATAAAAAAACAAGGCAACCGCCTTGTTTTTTTATTGTTTCTTTCAGTTCTACATTTAAAAAGAGTTTTAAAACATAAGAAAGTATAATATAATAATAACAGAGGAGCGATATTTTTTATCAATGAAAGGGGGATTCACTCATGGAATTAACCGTTAGAGGAAAGAATCTTGAAATCACTGATGCATTACATAATTATGTAGAAAAACACACCGGTAAGATTCAAAGGTATTTTGCAAAACCCATTAAATTAAATGTATTGCTTCGCATATCAAATATGACAAGAACTTGTGAAGTAACCGCTTTTGTGGACGGAACTATTTTACGTGGTGTGGAAAAATCAGATGATATGTATAAATCCATTGATCTTGTTTTTGATAAAATTGAACGTCAAATTCATAAATATAAGACACGTCTTGCCAGAAAATTTAAAGGGAAAAATGTACTGAGTGAACAGTTTATTGATGCCAAAAGCAATGTACAGCAGGAAACTGAATTTGAAATCGTCAAGCAGAAGAAATTTTCTTTGACCCCCATGTCTTCGGAGGAAGCTATTTTACAGATGAATTTGCTTGAACATAATTTTTATATGTTCTTGAATTCCGAGACGGATAAAATGGCGGTTATTTATCGAAGAAATGATGGGAAATACGGATTGATAGATGCAGAAAGGTGAGAAGATATAAGCAGTCAAAAAAGAGCGGAATTTACCGCTCTTTTTTGACTATAGCAGCTTATTTTGATAAAATAAATTAGATATTCTTATTTTATATTTTATTTCAAATACAAGAAGATTAAGAGGTAGAGTCCATGTTTAGTAAATTCTTGGATCGATTATTTAACGGTTCTAATGAACGAGATATCAAAAAAATGCGGCAGATCGTAGAAGAAAAGATAAATCCGCTTGAAAAATCTTTGAGAAGTTTAAGTGATTCTTCTTTGGCACATAAAACAATTGAATTTAAAGACAGATTATCTAAGGGAGAAACTTTAGACGATCTGTTACCGGAAGCTTTTGCTGTCATCAGAGAAGCTTCTTATCGTGTTCTCGGCATGCGTCATTTTGATGTGCAGCTGATAGGGGGAATCATACTGCATCGGGGAAACATCGCAGAAATGGGAACCGGTGAAGGTAAGACACTGGTGGCAACGGCACCGGTTTATCTGAATGCTCTGGAAGGGAAAGGAGTTCATGTCATAACGGTCAATGATTATTTGGCCAAACGCGACAGTGAATGGATGGGACAGGTTTATAAATTTTTAGGACTCTCCGTCGGACTGATTGTGCATGATCTTGATTTCAACCAGAGGAAAATTGCTTATAATTCCGATATCACTTATGGTACAAATAATGAATTCGGATTTGATTATTTAAGAGATAATATGGTTACTCGTTTGGAAGAAATGGTACAGCGTCCGCTCCATTACTGCCTGATTGACGAAGTAGACAGTATTTTGATTGATGAGGCAAGAACGCCGCTTATTATTTCCGGTCCGGGGCAAAAATCCACCGATAATTATTATGTTATGGC
>URAA01000050.1 GCA_900545785.1 uncultured Dialister sp.
TGCTCTTCCGATCTAACTGGTGGAAGACAGAGAAACAAAGAAAGCATTCCCTTCCGAAAAAAGAGTGGGCTGGCATATTTTCCGCAAAGCTATGGATAAAGGACTGGTGCTCCGTCCCATGGGAGATGTCATTTATTTCAATCCGCCTCTGAATATAAAGAAAAAAGATATAGATAAAGCCGTCAAAATTTGCAAAGAAGCAGTGACGGAAGTTTTGGGAGAATAAAAAAAGACCGTTTCCTTTCGGCGATTAAAACGACCCCCTGAAGTCGGAACAAAATTCTGACTTTCGGGGGTCATTTCATAGGCGGTCTTTTGTTTGGAAAATTTCATAACTTTATATTTATGAATCTTGATTTTGATAATTATAAAAAAATAAAATTATCAGATACCGACGGCGGTTTTAAAACTTTTGATGTAGTGCCTGGAAACGGGCACTTTTTCTTTCGGATAATGATTCATGGTCAGGAGCAGCGTGCCGTTGTCCTGTGTCTGTATTTCTTCCACCATGGACAAATTGACGATATATCCTTTGTGAGTGCGGAAAAAACCGTGAGGCGACAGCAGATTTTCCGCATCTCGAAGTGTCATTTTCGATTGGACGATGCCTTTGGTGGTATAGAAAAGAGAACTGTCCGATTTTTCCGTGGAAATCAAAATAATTTCTTGCCCGGGAGAAAGCATGACCGCTTTATCTTTTGTCTGCAATGTGATTTTTTGCAAAGTGCCTGTGATTTCACCGGAAGTACGCTGCTGCATTTGAAGTTCCAAACTGTCCTGCAGCCGTCGGACGGCTTTTGCGATCCGTTCTTCATCATAAGGTTTCAAAATATAATCGAAAGCTTCCAGTTCAAAAGCCTGAACGGCAAATTGGCTGTATCCCGTAGCGAAAACGATTTTGACGGGACAGTTCATGGAAAGGATGGCTTTTGCCGCTTCCAGACCGTTCATGACGGGCATTTCAATATCTAAAAATACGATGTCCACATGAGGATGAGTCTGCAAAAAAGAAATGACTTCTTTGCCGTTGGCGCATTCTCCTACGACCCGGACTCCTTTCATAGAGGACAATTCATATATCAATTCGCCTCGGGCGGGCAATTCATCATCGGCGACCAGAGCTTTGATTTCAATCATGGAACCTCCTTATCTGCTTTTTCTTTTTCAACTTTGGGAATGTTCGCAAAAACGATGGTACCTTTTCCTTCTTTGCTCAGGATATGAAGGCCGCTTTTTTCTCCGAACATGGACATCAGACGCTGATGGACATTGATCAGGCCGATGTGATCTCTTCTTCGGTGATCCACGAGGAGATTTTTAAGTTTTCTTCGGGGAATGCCGATCCCCGTATCAATGACATAGATTTTATTATAGTCTTTATGCTCGATCAGTCCGACCCGTATTTTTCCGCCTTCCGCTTTTCCGAGGACGCCGTGAATGACCGCGTTTTCGACGAGAGGCTGAAGGAGAAGGGGCGGAATTTGGAGAGTCTCCATCATTTCTTTCGGAAAATCAAAACTTACATCGAGACGGTCGCTTAAACGGGCTCTTTCCAGACGGATATAGCAGTCAATGACATATATTTCTTCCGATAGAGAGATCAGACTGGAAGGATTGCTCAGGCTGTGGCGGAAATAGTCGGATAAATATTTGATCAGCTTTCGTGCATTTTCCGGATCGCTTCGAATGTAGAAACTGATCGTATTTAATGTGTTATATAAAAAATGAGGATTGATTTGTGCCTGCAAAGCTCGTATTTCCGCTTCGGCAAGGAGAT
This sequence comes from uncultured Dialister sp., assembly GCA_900545785.1. GTDB lineage: Bacteria > Bacillota > Negativicutes > Veillonellales > Dialisteraceae > Dialister. The sequence continues at coordinate 1,778 of URAA01000050.1, forward strand.
TTTTTTCTTCTTTCAGTTGTTCATATTCATAAATCGTTTCCACCACATGGCAGACGCCGTGGAGAAATTCTATACCCATCTTGGTAAAAGTATCACCTTTGCGTTTGGCGGCGATGATGTAGCCGACGACTTCATTTCTGCCCGTGACGGGAAGAGTCAGCAAATGAGGCATATTCGGCAAAGATTTTTGCAGTTTTAAGATGGCGATTTCCGCATCGCCCTGTGTTCTGTCGGAGTCCTTCTTATAGGCGGTGCGCGTATAGACTTGGCCCTTGTAGATAACCGCCGTCCATGTAAGAGAAGGGAGTGCGGAGGTGATGATTTCCGTAATCCTCGGGACGGTGAAATCTTTGAAACCGTCTCGCAAAGTGCCGAAAATCATATTGACCGTATGGAAGGCATTTTTTGTGGTTTCCGTTTTTTCCGAGTCTCTGATATGGGAAGATACGTCGAGAACGCTGATGAATATGGCGGCGGCTATCGTGTTGGTGATCAGAATAGGCATGGAAAGAGTGAATAAACCGCCGGGATCGGCAACCGTGTGAGGCCATGTGAGGAGGGCGAAGAAAGCCCAGAAGAGTATTTCTAAAATCAGGGCATAAAAGAAACTCCAGAACCAGATCCGCCTATGATGCGACTTCAGACGATTGGCAAGAAAACCGGCAGCAATGCCCTGAAGAATGGAAAGTCCGCCGTGGATATAGGAAGCTTCGGTACTGATAAAAAAGGCGCGGTGAAGACCGACGATCAGTCCCGTAACGGTTCCTACAACAGGACCGCCGATAAATCCGCCGATCATGATTCCGACGGCACGGAAGTTGATGATTCCTCCTCCTGCTTCTACATTCCAGTAAGTACCGCAAATGCCCATGATTGAAAATAATACGGTAAAAATGGTCAGATGTCTCGGGGAGAAATACTTGGTGGTCAGGGAATCCCGAAATATGGCAGTCCTTGCAATCAGGAGCAAAAGCAAAAGAAAAATAGAGATTCCCAGCCAGATATGTTGGAGTCCTATGAGAAAAGTATTGTACATATGTATCCTCCACTCTATGCAACGGTGTAAATCATAATTTTAAATGCATATATAAAAAGATTCATTGCATCTTACAGGCCTATTTTTGCATCTTACCGTAAAATCTATTTCGAAACAAATCTATATAGATATAATGAAACCAGAAAAGAAAAACATATAAATTTTTATGGATTCACGGTTTATATCTTCTGTATTATAACATGACTTCCGAAGAGGACCGGAAGGAATAAGAAGAGGGAAGTATTCAAAGAAAGGAATGATGAGAAATGATTATTTACGGAGTTGCACTTTTGGCAGGATGCTATATGGTGGGAAATTTAATCGGTGACATTCTGGGGCAGATTTTGGGCGTACAGGCCAACATCGGCGGTGTGGGATTTGCCATGCTTCTTCTGATCATTATTTCCACATGGGCACAGCAAAAAGGAATCATGAAAGCGCCGGAAGAACAGGGAATTAAGTTTTGGTCTGCTATGTACATACCGATTGTAGTAGCCATGAGCTCCATTCAGAATGTGGCTGCCGCTTTGTCGGGCGGTATGGTTGCTTTGCTCGGAGGGGTCGTTGCGGTTGCTATCGGATTTTTGATTATTCCTCTCCTTTCACCGAAGACAAAGGAAGAAAAACATGTTACACCCAAGCCCAGACTTGTTTTGAACAGCGGCAAGTAATCGGAAGAAAGGGAATCTGTTGAAAAGAGGAGGGAAATAAGATGGAAATATTAAATACGGCAGTCAGCCTTTTTACAAAAAACGGCATGGTAGCATCCTTCATGATGCTCGGTATCATCACATTTATTGCTTATAAAATCGGAAGCCTTACCAAGGGAAGAATCCACGGCAGTGCCATTGCCATATTCCTCGGTCTTGTACTTGCTTATTTCGGCGGTATCATGACGGGCGGAAGCAAGGGGATTTCCGATATTCCGTTGTTTGCCGGCATGGGACTTGTCGGCGGTGCGATGTTCAGAGATTTCGCCATCGTATCGACCGCATTCGGTGCCGATTTAAGAGAAATCAAAAAAATCGGCTGGAGAGGCGTGGCTTCTCTCTTGATCGGTGAATTTATCTGCCTTGTGGCAGGCATCGCCATTGCTTATCCGATGGGATATACCAGTGCGGTAGATCTGGTCACCATCGGTGCCGGTGTGGCAACTTTCGTCGTAGGCCCCGTTACGGGAGCAGCTCTCGGAGCATCTTCGGAAGTTATTGCCATCAGTATTGCCGCAGGGGTTGTCAAATCCGTTCTCGTTATGATTGTTACTCCTTTTGTTGCTAAACCGTTGGGAATCAATAATCCTCAGTCTGCCATGACTTTCGGCGGTATCATGGGAACCACTTCCGGAACGGCAGCAGGCATGGCCGCAGTCGACCCGAAACTCGTACCCTATGCTGCTATGACGGCTACCTTCTATACCGGTCTCGGATGCCTCTTATTCCCCTCTGTTTTCTACTTTGCAACACAGATGTTTTTCTAAAATGACAGGTGAGAAAAAAGCATTTACTTATGAAAAATCGGTAAATGCTTTTTTATATAAAAAATACACTTCATTGATTAAACAGGTATATAATAGAATATATTGAATATTATAGATATTTATAAGAAAGGATGAAGACATGTTAGAAATTAAGCCGAACAATAAAAACTGGAATACCCGGGGAGAAGACACTCTTGCCAGATTGAAAGCAGCAGCTCCTTTGGCCCGCGGTAAAATAGTCGATGCCAAAGATACGGCAGCCCTTTTGGAAGCGCTGCTTCGTCCGGGCGACAATGTCAATATTGAAGGAGACAATCAGAAACAGGCTGATTTTCTGGCAGCCGAACTTTGCAAAGTCGATCCTTCCAAAGTGCATGATCTTCATATGATCCAGTCCACCCTTTCCATTCCGGAACATCTGGATGTATTTGAAAAAGGAATTGCAAAGAAATTGGATTTTGCTTATGCGGGAAGTCAGGGGAAACGACTGGCAGGAATGGTGCAGGACGGCACTATCGAACTGGGAGCCATCCATACCTATTTGGAAATGTACAGCCGTTATTTCATTGATCTGATTCCGAGAGTTTCTCTTCTTGCTGCCGATGAGGCTGATGCAGAAGGAAATATTTATACCGGCTATTCTACGGAAGATACTCCTGCCATTGCGGAAGCGACCAAATTCAATCAGGGGATCGTCATCGTTCAGGTGAATAAACTGGTGGATAAAGTATCCCGTGTGGATATTCCTGCCGGCTGGGTGGATTTCGTCATTGAAAGTCCGAAACCTTATCTTTTAAATCCTCTCTTCACCCGTGATCCTGCCAAAATCGGTGACGAAAGAGTATTGAAAGCCATGATGGCAATCAAAGGAATTTACGGTGAATACGGCGTGCAGGTACTGAACCACGGTGTCGGTTACGATACGAGCGCCATCGAACTGATTCTTCCCACCTTCGGTGAAAGTCTTGGACTTCGTGGAAAAATCTGCAGACACTGGGTTCTGAATCCTCATCCGACCATGATCCCCGCCATCGAAACAGGTTGGGCGGAAAATCTCTATCCTTTCGGTTCCGAAGTGGGAATGGAAGAGTACATTAAAGCAAGACCGGATGTATTCCCCATCGGCCCTGACGGCACCATGAGATCCAACCGTGCTTTCGCACAGGCGGCAGGCCATTATGCGGCAGATATGTTCATCGGCTCCACCATGCAGATCGACAGATACGGCAATTCTTCCACGGCAACAAAGAACAATGTGGCAGGTTTCGGCGGTGCTCCGAATATGGGCTGCGATGCAAAAGGACGCCGTCATGTGACGGAAGCTTGGTTCAAGTGCGGAAGCGAAGTGTCCAACCGTATGGAACTGACCGGCGAATGCAACCGCGGCAAGAAATTGGTCGTTCAGGTGATCACCACCGTCTCCGAAAAAGGTTTCCCCGGATTTGTTCAAGAACTGGATGCTCTTCAGCTCAAGAAAAATGCAGGGCTTGATCTGGAACCGGTCATGATTTATTCCGATGACCTGACTCATATCGTTTCAGAAGTAGGTATCGCTTATCTCCATAAATGTGCCAATATGGAAGAAAGAATGAATGCCATTCGTGCCGTAGCAGGCAAGACGGAAGTAGGCAAGCTGGAAGATCCGGCAGAAACTTTGAAACTCAGAAAAGCAGGAATTGTGAAATTGCCGGAAGATTTGGGCATTGATACATCAAAGGCAACGAGAGAACTGCTGGCAGCAAAGAATATGAAAGATCTGGTTGACTGGTCCGGCGGCCTTTATAATCCGCCTGCGAAATTCCGCAACTGGTAAGAGAAATAAAAATATAATATGAAATGATAAAAACCTCGTACGTTTCCATTACAGAAGCGGCCGAGGTTTTTGATTGAAAGAATGATCATTTTTATTTGAATGACGGATCATCTTTTATGAAGCGTGTTCCGTGCAGTGTCAGGGCTTCGTCGTCTGCGAGGCCGTACGAGGGGGAGGACAGATCGTAGAGGCTTTCATAATAATTGGAACGAATCTGCCAGATCCCCGAAGCGGTGTCATAGATCAGATCATTGGTAAATATACTGCCGGAATTTCTTCGCAAAGCAGACGGAAGTTCGGGATGAGCCGCCTGATAATCGGGAGAAAGATAGATCCAGAGAGGAATATGGGTCATATCATAAGTAAAGGGAGCAGTTCCGTGGTAATAGGCCATATCTTCTCCGTGATCGGAAAAATAAATCATGCTTTTTAAATTCATATAAAGGGAAGCATATTCAAATATATCCCGCAGAACCTGATCCGTATAAACGAGGGTCACATCATAGTCCCGATACGGATCGGAGGGAGAAATGGAAGCGGTATCGGAAAAACCGACGGGAACTCTTGAAGAGTAATTATAATGACTGCCGTTGATATGGATGAAAATAATTCTTTTGGCGGCAGGCGGCAATTCTTTCAATACAGAGACGGCATCACCGTCCAAGCCGCTTTCCCAATAAGAAGAGTCGGCACGGTTTCCGATGGCGGAAATTCCTGCGGTGGCAAGAGAACTCCTGTTTTGAAAAGAAATCCAGTCGGTATGATAGCCGGCAGCCCGGGCGGTATCGACGAGGCTGGCAGCATCTTTTAAAGACGCATCCGTGTACTGGCGGGTGCTTGTCAGAGCATAGGACAGGGACATCACGGTGGTGGAAAAATTGGAATAAGCTCTGTTAAAAAAGAAAAAATCCGGGGAAGAAGAGACGGATGATTCCCAAGGTGTCGTTTCTTCTCCGTAAGAGGGAGAAAAAACTTTCATATGATCCCGATTGGCGCTTTCGCCGATGACGATGATATGGGTTCCTTCCGTGGCGGTCTCTCCTTTTGCAATGGAAATATTTTCCGAATTTCTTTCCAGATTGTAACGTAAGGTGCTCAAGATTTGATAAGAACCGTCGCCCTTATTCATGGCGCGATAAATAGAAATCGGAAATACATGCATCATCTGACGAATAAATCCGCCGACAAATAAAATGGCGATGACTGCAAAGAAGAGGCGAAATTTGAAAGAAGCGCCGCGAAAAACCGGTTCTTTATAAATGACGGAAGAAATAATTTTGTGAGAGAAAAAGAAACAAAAAAGGAAAATGATGATGACCGAAGCGACGGTGCTTACCAAGTAAGGCAGGGGGACCACGGTCTCGATAAATTCAAAGGCTTCTCTTGCATTGGTCATAAAAATTGCCATCAAGACAAATAAATCCATTTCGCTGTGATAGATGACATAATAGGCGATATAAACGGCAGGAACGACAATCATAAAGAAAGAAAAGAGGCCGTACGCCGAAGCAAAAAGAGATGTTTTGTCCTTTATTTTTGTTTTTCCTGCAAAAAAGATATATGAGGAGGCAAAAAGTAAAAAGATCATGGTGTAATAATCACCGAGATGTTTTTTCTCGGGAAGTTCAAGAAAAGCATAGGCCCATGTGAAAGTAGCAAACCATATAACAGGCAGAATCAAAGCATGAATGAAATATTTCTTCAAAAATTCTCTTTTGAAAAAAAGAGGAAGGCAAAGAGAAACGAGAAGAAGTACCGCAAAAGAAGTCATTATCCGCGGATCTGAAAAGATTTGCTCCGCTTTATAATTTCCGCTGACCAGAAGAACGGCAAAAATGGCGGATGCGGTTATAAAAAAATGAAGAAGGCCGGGCATTAGGATTTTTTTCATAATACCTCCATAAAAGTAAATGCTTGGTAAAAGATATATAACGGCAAAGATGACGGTGATCCTTACCGAACCGGATATCGGAGATGCGATGAATTATAAAATATCGCAAGTCATTTAAAAAAGGAAGATAAATTTCTTTATCTTTGTTATTATAATGTTTTACAAAGTAAATTTCACGTAAATAAAAATATTTTTATTTTTGAAAATATCTTGCAGTAAGATTTATTTTTTCGTACCATACATAAAGGAGGGATCATGAAAAAATATTTTTTCTTTGATATAGACGGAACATTGACGACGCCGCTTACACAGGATTATCCGGCGAGCACAAGGGAAGCCGTACGGCTTTTACAGAAAAACGGCCATTTTGTCGCTATCGCAACAGGGCGCATGCAGGCTGATGCCCGTGCGGTGGCGGAAGATCTGGGCATAACCGCTATGGTTTCCGACGGCGGAAACGGACTCACCATCGACGGAGATATTCTTTATCACAAGGGGCTGCCTTTGGAGCAGTGCAGGCTGCTTTTAAATGATATTGATATGGAAAAACATCCTTGGGCGGCAGCGCCGGAGAACAGGAAATACAGGATTGCCAAAACGGAACATTATCTGGAAAAAATAAAAGATCGCTACTATGAAACGGCGATCATTCCCGATTACGACTACGGAGCGGCGGAGCAAATTTATAAAATATTCATCGCCTGTACAAAGGAAGAAGTAAAGGATATACCTTTTCATGGTCTTCCCCATGTGTGGTTCAGCAGGGATTCCATGATCATCGAGCCGACCCACAAAGAGCAGGGGATCATGGCGATCATGGAGAAATACCATGCGGAAGATGAACAGATTGTTGTTTTCGGAGACGGTCTCAATGATTGCACCATGTTCAGAAAAGAGTGGATGACCATTGCCATGGGAAACGCAAAACCGGAACTAAAAGCTCGTGCCAAATATATCACCGATGATGCCGATGAAAACGGTATATATAATGCATGCCGCCGTTTCGGCTGGATATAGAAAGAGAAAATCAAAGGATGGGATCACTGCTTCCGACAAATAAGTAAGCAGTGATTTTTTGATTAAAGGAAATTGTAAACAAAATATATCGTCTGCATTGACAAATCGGCGGCGTTTTTTTAAAATATAAGTTAACTGAAGTTAGAACGTGGCAGCTTATCTGCAATTGCAACAATTTATATGGAATCGAGGATGTAATGGAAAGTCATCAGCAGGAGCGGGAAATCCTTTTTGATATCCGCCATCTTTCCCATACTTTTGAAACGGAAGACGGGAAAACTTTTGCTGCGCTGAAAGATGTGACGGCGCAGATCAGAAAGGGAGAATTTACTGCCATTATCGGAACGAACGGGAGCGGGAAATCTACACTGGCCCGTCATTTGAATGCACTTCTGATTCCGACGGAAGGTGAGCTTGAAGTAGAAGGAATGCTGACTTCCGATGAAAGCTGTACTTGGAAAATCCGCCAGAAGGTGGGCATGGTATTTCAAAATCCGGACAACCAGCTTGTGGCGGCAGTCGTGGAAGAAGATGTAGCTTTCGGTCCCGAAAATTTAGGAATAGCGCCGGAAGAAATCGGAAAGCGGGTAGAGCTTGCTTTGAAGAAAGTGGGAATGACCGCTTTTAAAGACAGAGCGCCGTCGAAACTTTCCGGCGGGCAGAAACAGAGGATAGCCATTGCAGGCGTTCTTGCCATGCATCCGGACTGCA